>CAJURI010000015.1 GCA_910588795.1 uncultured Duncaniella sp.
CTGCCGTTCAAGAAGTTGGACTCACTATTTTATGGTTTAGCGGACAGTAATATTTTCAGATAGTATTTCAGCAGGGCACTGTTGAATCTGCCATTCTGTAGAAAGGGGATTACTCCCTTTGCTCCATTGAATTTAACACCGATCGCAGGCACGAGCTGGCTAACACTATTCCGGCCACCTGTCTGCTCATATACATCCTTTTATCATATGCAAATATAATGTTTCTTCCTCCCGTTTTCCAAGCATAGAGATAAATCTTAATGAACATTAATTAATGGAGGGGGGAGTGAATATTTGTAAGTGAGAACATGGCGCGATTTAGGATTTATAAAATAAAAACTCACGGCTGAAAAATGACATCTCAGCCGTGAGTTATTAGTTACTATATGTTATTAAGGATTACTCTGCCTTTGTCGCTGTATCGGCAGATTCTGTCTGCGGTTTGAGCCAACGGTCAAACCAACGGAAGAACAGGCGTTGCCACATCACAGCGTTCTGCGGTTTTAGAATCCAGTGGTTTTCATCCGGGAAAATAACCATCTCGGCCGGTATGCCGCGCAGCTTGGCAGCATTGAAGGCCATTTCTCCCTGTGATGACAGGATACGATAGTCGTACTCACCGTGTGATATCATGATCGGTGTATCCCAGTTGTCGACATATTTATGTGGCGAACATGCGAATGTACGTTGTGCCACAGCGTTGTCCTTATCCCAGAATGCGCCTCCCATGTCCCAGTTGGCAAACCACATCTCTTCAGTCTCGAGATATTGAGCTTCCATATTGAAGATGCCGGCATGAGCGAGGAGTGCAGCGAAGCGATGATTGTGATTACCTGCAAGCCAATATATCGAGAAACCTCCATATGAAGCTCCGGTAGCCCCGATGTGCTCGGAATCCACATACGGATACTGCTTCATGTAATCGACTGCGGCGAGATAGTCGCGCATGTTCTGTCCGGGATAGTCACCGGAGATCTGTGCGTTCCATTCAGTGCCGAATCCGGGAAGTCCGCGGCGGTTCGGCGCGATCACGATATATCCCTTTGATGCCATGAGTGCAAGGTTCCAGCGAGTGCTCCAGAACTGGCTGACAGCCTGCTGAGGGCCACCTTGGCAGTAAAGGATGGCAGGGTAAGTCTTTGTGGAATCGAAATCAGCGGGATATAGTGTCCATACGAGCATCTCTTTCCCGTCGGTTGTCGGCACCATTTCCTTCCTTACTGTCGGCATCTTTAGGGAGGATAGAAGTTCGGTGTTGACATTTGTCAGTCGCTTCACCTCTCCGTTGGCTATGCTGACGATCTCATTTGGATAAGTCATGGCATGCTGGCGTGAGTATATCGTGCCGTTGTCGGATACCATGAGTCCTGCATAATCACATATGCCTGAAGCTATCTCTTTGACTTCATGGGAAGCGACATCAATTGTGAATACAGGTGTCACGCCACCTTTGTGGGCAATGAAATTGATCGACTTTCCGTTAGGAGCCCAGGCGATCTCGTTGACTGAGAAGTCCCAGTTGTCGGTGAGATCGGTCTTTTCTCCGGATGCCATGTCGAGTGTGAATATGCGGTTCTTGTCACTCTCGTATCCGTCATGTTCCATGGAAAGCCATGCAAGCTTTGTCCCGTCAGGTGAGAATGTCGGGTTGGTGTCGTAGCCCATCATCCCCTCGGTGAGATTGCGGGTCGACTCATCTGCGAGATTATAAAGATAGAGATCTGAATTGGTGGATATGGCATATTCCTTACCTTCCTTCTTGCGGGAGGTGTACACGATGCTTTTTGAGTCGGGAGCCCAGGCAAATGACTCCGAGCCTCCGAATGGCAGCATAGGCGATTCATAGCGGGGTTCGTCGGCCATAATATCTACAGGGTTTACAGCTTTAGACCCGTCAAAATCAGCGATAAATGGATGGGGGATTTCCTTGACCCACTGGTCCCAATGTTTATACATCATGTCGTCAATGACACGTCCTGTAGCTTTGGGAAGATCGGGGTATATATCCTTTGCGTCGCGGGAGTACTTGATGTTGGATATCAGGAGCACCTTGCTTTCGTCGGGAGAGAAGAGGAATCCGTTCACACCTTTCTCCATGTCGGTGACTTGCTTGCGGTTAGAGCCGTCGGCATTCATCACCCACAGTTGAGCGACGTCGTCGGGAGCGTATATGAACGCGATTTTATTTCCGCCGTCTATCCAGCAATACGCGCTTTCGCTTTTTGAAGTCTTGGTGATGCGCTTGATGTCCGATCCGTCGGCATTCATTACGTAGAGATCCATATTGCTGCGGTTCTCTTCAAGGCTTTCGTAAGAGATACCGAAAAGCACTTTGCTGCCGTCGGGCGAAACCACAGGTGCGCCCACCGTGCCGAGAGCCTCTATCGCATCAATGTCAAAGACACCTGTCGCTGAGGTAAAATCCGGTTTGTCGATGATTTTCTCATTACTATCTGACGAAGCCGAGCATCCGGCAAGAAGTGTCGCGATAGCGGTCGAGGTCATAATTGATTTGAAATTCATGGTTATTATTTGATAAGGTATTGCGAGGATATTGACTCGTGAGTGTGTACCCTACGGATGGTGTCGGCAAACAGACGTGCCACCGAAAGTATGGTCACTTTATGGCAGGATTTATTGAATGGTATTGAATTGGTGAACATGATCTCGACAAGAGCAGAGTTGTCGACACGCTCTGATGCCGGATCGCTCATTATTGCGTGAGAGCATAAGGCTCTTACACTTCGTGCCCCTGATTCCATCATAAGGTCGGCCGCCTTGGTTATTGTGCCGGCTGTGTCTACCATATCGTCGACAAGGATCACATCCTTATCCTTGACATCGCCAATGACTGTCATTGTGGCAACTACATTGGCCTTTGCGCGCTGCTTATGGCAAAGCACAAGGGGAACATTGAGATATTTGGCATAGCTGTTGGCGCGTTTTGCACCGCCTACGTCCGGTGAAGCTATTACGAGATCCTTCAGCTTGAGAGACTGTATATAGGGAATAAATACTGACGATGCATACAGATGATCCACCGGTATATCGAAGAAGCCCTGGATCTGGTCGGCATGAAGGTCCATGGCTATCACACGGTCTACACCGGCTGTCGTGAGAAGATTTGCGACAAGCTTTGCCGCTATGGAGACACGAGGCTTGTCCTTGCGGTCCTGACGTGCCCAACCGAAGTAGGGGATGACTGCGATAATCGATGCTGCCGATGCACGCTTGGCGGCATCAATCATGAGAAGCAGCTCCATAAGATTGTCGGAATTGGGGAATGTGGACTGCACGAGATATACCTCGCATCCACGTATGGATTCCTCAAATGAGACTTCAAATTCGCCGTCGGCAAAGTACTGAATGTTCATCTTACCCAGTTCGCAACCCAGTTCACGGCAGATTTCTTTAGCCATGTACTGTGATTTGGTACCGGCAAAAACTTTGATTGGTGGAAGATTGTCAATCATAATATGTGATAATGAAGAGTTTGGGCTTTCCTTAAGCTTTATGTGTGCAAAATTACTAAAAATCCACTTATAAGAGTGCTTTATTTGTTAAAAAATAGGGCACGCTTATCGGGATGCCTTATAATTGCGCCATTTCTCTAAAAGTGCGGACATGTCATCGGGTATCGGTGCTGTGAAGAACATTTCTTCTCCGGTCACTGGGTGGACAAATCCGAGTGTACGGGCGTGGAGTGCCTGACGCGGGCATATTTCGAAACAATTGGCTATAAACTTTTGATACGAGCCTGAACGTTCGCCTCTCAATATCTTGTCGCCTCCATAGCGGGCATCGCTGAATAAAGGATGGCCAATGTGGGTCATATGGACTCTTATCTGATGCGTGCGTCCTGTCTCAAGCACACATTTTACAAGAGCCGTATGCCCGAAATCCTCAATTGTCTCGTAATGTGTCACGGCATGTTTGCCTGTAGGATCATCGGGTGGAAGCACTGTCATCTGAAGTCGGTCCTTGGGATTTCGCCCAATGTTGCCTTCTATTCTTCCGTTTGCCGGGTTCGGACAGCCCCACACGAGGGCATTGTATTCTCGTTTTGTTGTCTT
This sequence comes from uncultured Duncaniella sp., assembly GCA_910588795.1. Taxonomy (GTDB): domain Bacteria; phylum Bacteroidota; class Bacteroidia; order Bacteroidales; family Muribaculaceae; genus Duncaniella. Next base: position 4,074 of record CAJURI010000015.1, read on the forward strand.
ATTGAAAAATTGTCGGCCAAGATGGGTCTTGGCGTCAGGTGTCTTTGCTATGACGAGTAGTCCCGATGTGTCTTTGTCGATCCTGTGCACAAGCCCGAGACGTGGATCCGAGACATCATATTCCGGATTGTCACGGAAATGCCATGCGAGAGCATTGACAAGTGTGCCGGAATAATTGCCATGTCCGGGGTGCACCACCAGTCCGGCTGGCTTGTTGACCACAAGCACTGTGTCATCTTCATAAACTATGTCCAGCGGTATGTCCTGGGCTATGATCTCGAATTCATAGCGGGGGCGGTCCATCACCACCTGTATGACATCAAGCGGCTTTACACGGTAGTTCGATTTTACCGCTTTCCCGTTCACGAATATGCATCCTGCATCGGCGGCCTGCTGCACACGGTTGCGGGATGAATGTTCAAGCCGCGCTACAAGAAACTTGTCGACGCGCAGCAACTGCTGCCCCTTGTCGGCTATGAACCTGAAATGCTCATACAGCTCACCTGTTCCGGTGCTGCCATCCGAGGGGATGGACTCATCGGGCAGGTCAAAGTCTTCGGCATCAAAATCCTGAGACATTTTGCGTAATGATTAGAATAGATCGAGATGGCTTTCAATAGCCTCGGTGTCAGCGGAGACAGAATCAGTATCCGTGAAGGATTCCTGTACACCTTCTCCCACTTCAAGCTCAATGCGGGCATTTACAGGCACACGGGCTCCGGCCTGAAGACGTGCTCCTTTATACCTGACTGCGAGGACAAGATCCTTGAACTCGCTCGGTACCCTGCGCTCAACTATATTGGTTATGTCAAGACCTTCGAGTATTGAGCGGGCCTGACGGAGTGATATGTCGGACAGGGATGGGAGTGTGACCATTTTGGGCGAGAAGGCATGTATGGTAAGGAACACCTCGCGGCCTTCCTTCACTATGGTGCCGGCTTTGGGATTTTGTTCTATCACCGTGCCTGGTGCTGTGCGGGAGTCATATACGGAATCGGCAACTATGCCTTTCAGTCCCTCTGCTTCAAGAAGCGAGATGGCTTTGTCGTAGGCGAGAGTGCGCACAGCCGGCACCGATATGGTGTCGCCATGACGAGTCCATACGTCAAGCCAAAGCATTGATAACCATCCTATGATTAAGGCGACGGCTATCATTAGTCCGATGTTCAGAAATATCTTTTTCATCTTATTTTGTTATGGCTATGTCGAACACCTCTTCTATATTCCTTACATAGTGGAATGTCAGACCTTCAAGGTATATGGGACGTATGTCCTCGATGTCCTTGCGGTTGTCGGAACATAGGATTATGTCAGTAATGCCGGCCCGCTTGGCAGCAAGTATTTTCTCTTTGATCCCTCCCACGGGTAGCACTTTCCCACGGAGCGTTATTTCTCCTGTCATGGCAAGACGGCTGCGTACGGGATGTCCTGTGAGTGCGGAAAGTATCGAGGTGCACAAAGTTATTCCGGCTGAAGGCCCGTCTTTGGGGATGGCACCCTCAGGCACATGTATGTGCAACGCATGTGAGTCAAACCATTCGCTCTCTATTCCGTAACGGCTGCTGCGGGAACGCACTATCTGAGATGCTATGACAGCCGATTCCTTCATCACATCGCCAAGATTGCCGGTGATGGTGAGCTTCTCGTTTTTGGACTGGGAGAAAGATGATTCTATGAACAATATCTCTCCTCCTACGGCGGTCCATGCAAGACCGACGGCGACTCCAGGATTGTCGCTGACTTCGTATCGCTCGGGAGTGAATCGTTCTACACCGAGATACTCACGGAGTGCTTCGGGGGTGACCTTAAGAGAGTATTCGTCACCACGCATCTTTCTGAGCACAATGCGACGCACCACTTTGGCTATCTGTTTCTCAAGCTGGCGTACACCGCTCTCACTTGTGTAGCTTTCCACCATTTTTGTTATGGCCTCGGTGGTAAACTCTATCTCATCTTCTCCGAAACCATTTTCTTTGCTTACCCTCGGTATGAGATGGCGGCGTGCTATCTCGATTTTTTCTTCGATAAGATATCCTGAGATATCGATTATCTCCATTCGGTCGAGAAGCGGCTGCGGTATTGTTGATAGGGTGTTGGCTGTGGCTATGAAAAGGACATGTGACAAGTCATAGTCCACATCCACATAGTTGTCATGAAAATGGCTGTTCTGTTCCGGATCAAGCACTTCAAGGAGAGCTGCCGACGGATCCCCTTTGAAATCATTGCCGGTTTTGTCTATTTCGTCAAGCAGCAGCACCGGATTGGAACTCCCGGCACGCTTTATGGCATCGATGATACGTCCGGGCATTGCGCCTATATATGTGCGCCGGTGACCGCGTATCTCGGCTTCGTCATGCAGACCGCCGAGTGAGACACGCTGGTATTTACGGTTGAGGGCCCGTGCTATTGACTGTCCGAGAGATGTCTTGCCTACTCCGGGTGCGCCCACCAGACATATTATAGGTGAACGTCCTTGTGGAGTATTCATCATCACGGCCAATTGCTCAAGTATGCGTTCCTTTACTTTTTCAAGTCCGTAATGATCGCGGTCGAGGGTGCGTTCGGCCTCTGAAAAATCAGCATTGACGGTATCCTCCACATTCCATGGCAGGTCAGTGAGAACTTGAAGGTAGCTGTATTGCACAGAATAATCAGGACTTTGCGGATTGAGACGGCGCAGTTTCTCAAGCTCTTTATTGAAAGTAGCCCTTACATTTTCGGGCATGTTGAGCCCGGCAGCTTTTTTTTCGAATACTATGCTGTCGTCGTCATTCCCATAGAGTTGCTCACGAAGTGCCTCGAACTCATGCTGGAGGAAATGGTTACGCTGTTGCTCGTCAATATTTTTCATGGCCTTGCGACGTATTTCGGAACGAATCTCGAAGAACTGTTCCTGACGTGCTATAAGTGCCATAAGTTGCATGGCCCTGTCCTTCAGCCTTGAATGCTTAAGGAGCCCCATTTTTTCCGACAGCTCGAATCCGGCATGTGTGGATATCATATTGACCATCAGTCCGGGAGCCTTGAGGTCTTTGATATTGACCATCAGTTCATTGGAGTTGTCGCTGTTCTGCCCGAGCATACGCAGGGTAGTGGAGCGTATATCCTCAATGAGCACTGCAAACTCCTTGTCGGTAGGGCGCGGTGTCGTTTCACGACATTCTTTGGCTATGACAGAAAGAGATCCGGAAATGGTTTCTCCGGGACCTTCCCCTACGATTTTTACTTTCCCTCTTGCACTAAGGATCGCAGTGGTGCTTCCGTCAGGGAGGTCGAGGACTTTGACAACATCCGCTATGACCCCATAGGCATTAAGGTCCTTGACTGTAGGGTTTTCTATTCCTGGGTCGGTCTGACAAAAGACTCCAACAGGTATTTTCTTTTCAATTGCAGCATTGACGGTCCTGATAGTGAGGTCTCTGCCCATCATAATGGGGACTGTGACAAATGGAAACAGCACCATGTCACGCAGAGGTATGACCGGAAGATCACTGAGCGTAGGGAGGGTCTGTTTGCCGTCGGGAGAGATGTCAATCTGGCCGATTGATATTATCTTTGGTTCATCTTTCATGTGCAGTCGGATAGTGTGCCTGAATTTGAGCCCCCAAAGTTACGAAAAATAAGGAACGTGACAAAATGAAGTGAGCCCTAAAAGCTTTTTGTGCGCTTTCAGGGCTCACTGTGAGTTGGATTGGGATATGTCTGTTTAGTCGAAAACCTTATCCCAGTCTTTCCATACCGCTTCATATCCGAGCTTACGGATCTCTTCGGTCACAGCCTTGGGGGAACGAGGGTCCGATACCTCAAACTGTTCCAAAGCGTCGGGGGTAGAACGGTAGCCTCCGGGTTCGGTTTTGCTTCCGGCACTCATTGACGTGACTCCGAGCTTCATCATGTTGGCACGGAAAGTGGGATTCTCACGTGTGGAGTAGGATATGTCGACATCATGATCGAATATGCGGAATGCGAATGTCACCTGTGCGAGTTCGCGGTCGCTCATCACCACTTTCGGCTGGTATCCGCCTTCTGCGGGACACATGCGCGGGAAGTTGATGCTGTACTTCGTTTTCCAGTAATTCTTACGCAGATATCTCAGATGGCGGGCAAGCATTGTGAGATCAGTCCGCCAGTCCTCGAGTCCTATGAGGACTCCCATGCCTATTTTGTGAACTCCGGCCTGCCCCATGCGGTCAAAACCGTTGACACGCCAGTCAAATATCGATTTCATCCCTTTAGGATGATATTTCCGATAATTCGCTTTGTGGTAAGTTTCCTGGAAACATACCACACCGTTTAGTCCGCTGTGAGTGAGCCGCTCGTAGTTTTCGGCACTCATTGGTCCCACCTCTATTGTCAGGTTGTTGAAATAGGGGCGTGCCGTGCGGATCACCTGCTCGATGTAGTCGGCACCGTTGACCTTTGGATGTTCACCCGACACAATGAGAAGATTCTCGAACGGTCCAAGTTCACGGATGGCCTCACACTCAGCTTTGACCTGATCCATGGTCAGAGTCACGCGTGTGAGAGGATTGTTATGGTTAAAGCCGCAGTACACACAGCAGTTGGCACATTCGTTGGATACATAGAGTGGTATGTACATGGAGATGGTCTTGCCAAAACGCTCCATGGTGTAACGATGGCTCAGCCTTGCCATTTCCTCGAGGAACGGTTCGGCAGCAGGAGAGATGAGTGCCATGAAGTCCTCTACAGTCAGATGCTCTTTACGCAATGCCGTACGGACGTCGGCTGCTGTACGGGAAGCTATAAAACGCCCGGTCTCGTCCCAGTCATATTTTTCTAATTCGTCTGAAAACATATTCTCAGCTATTTAACGCAATCCTCAGCAATTTTTGCCGCTTCCTTGTCATTGACAAGTTGGCGCGTGATGCGCATGGCGCAGAAGTTGGGACCGCACATTGTGCAGAAGTGATCGTCGTCTTTATGACTTTCCACATAATATTGCCGCGCGCGTGCCGGATCAAGCGAAAGGTTGAACTGGTCTTTCCAGCGGAATTCAAATCGGGCTTTGCTCATGGCGTCATCACGCACTTGTGCTCCCGGATGGCCTTTTGCGATGTCGGCGGCATGTGCAGCGATCTTATAAGTGATAACCCCATTGCGCACATCTTCAAGATTAGGCAGCGCGAGATGTTCCTTAGGTGTGACATAGCATATCATGGCAGTGCCCATCCATGCGATCTGTGCCGCACCTATGGCTGATGTGATATGATCATATCCCGGTGCGATATCGGTGGTCAGAGGCCCGAGTGTGTAGAAAGGAGCCTCATGGCACTTGTCGATCTGACGGTCCATGTTTTCTCTGATCTTGTGCATGGGCACATGTCCGGGGCCTTCTATGAGCACCTGCACATTATGCCGCCAGGCAATTTCTGTGAGCTCGCCGAGAACATCGAGCTCAAGGAACTGTGAGCGGTCGTTGGCGTCATGGATGGATCCGGGACGCAAGCCGTCGCCGAGAGATACGGCTACGTCATATGCAGCAAGGATCTCACAGATCTCATCGAAATGGGTGTACAGGAAGTTTTCTTCGTTATGTATCACAGCCCAGCGGGTCATTATAGATCCTCCTCGTGAGACTATGCCTGTAAGGCGTTCTTTCACCATGTCGGCATGAGCCTTGAGTGCTCCGGCATGGATGGTGAAGTAGTCCACACCCTGCTCTGCCTGTTCTATAAGGGTGTCACGATATATTTCCCATGTGAGGTCCTCGACCTTTCCGTTAATTTTTTCCAAAGCCTGGTATACAGGCACTGTGCCTACAGGGACAGGGCAGTTGCGTATGATCCATTCGCGGGTCTCATGTATATTGTCTCCTGTGGACAGGTCCATGAGTGTGTCACCGCCCCAATAGCAGCTCCACACCGCTTTGCTCACCTCTTCTTCTATTCCTGAAGAGAGGGCAGAGTTGCCTATGTTGGTATTGAGCTTGACGAGAAAGTTTTTGCCGATTATCATGGGCTCGGCCTCCGGGTGGTTGATATTAGCCGGCAATACTGCTCGTCCGGATGCAATCTCTTGGCGCACGAATTCCGGAGTGATGTGGCTGTCTATCCCCATGGCTTTGGCATTGTTGTTCTCGCGTATGGCCACATATTCCATCTCCGGTGTTATTATCCCTTTTTTTGCGAGAGCCATCTGGGTTATTTCACAGCCGCTCTTTGCTCGTCTTGGCGCATAACGGTGAGCGAAACGTATATTGTCGAGCGATCTGTCGTTCTCGCGCATACGTCCGTATTCCGAAGTTATGGCGGGGAGCTGCTCAAGATCATCGCGTAGGGCGGTAAGTTCCTCACGTATGCGTGGAAGACCTTCGTTGATGTTGATGCTTACAGACGGATCGGTGTACACGCCGCTGGTGTCATAGACATAGACCGGCTCGTTTTCACTGATGATCCTTTCTCCGTTTTCTATATTGACGGTCGGTGTGAGATTTACTCGTCGCATGGCGACCCTGATAGGGAACATCTCACCGTCGATATATACCTTTTCTGATCCGGGATAGGAATTTATGTCGATATTTTCTATAGTCATAGCTGTAGGGTTGTCAGGCGGTTAAAGATCGAGGAATGCAGTCAGTGGACTTGTCGCGCTTGCAGAGTCGCAGACCGAACCAAGTCCGGCGAGATATGCCTTACGACCGGCCTCGACAGCGAGTTTGAATGCGACAGCCATTTCAACTGGGTCACCTGCGACTGCGATGGCAGTATTTACAAGCACAGCGTCAGCACCTATCTCCATTGCATCGGCGGCATGTGACGGTGCTCCGAGCCCGGCATCAACTACAACCGGCACACGGCTTTCGGCTATGATTATCTCGAGAAGATCACGTGTCTTAAGGCCCTTGTTTGTGCCTATCGGCGCGCCGAGAGGCATTACCGCCGCAGTGCCGACCTCTTCAAGGCGTTTGCATAGCACAGGGTCAGCCTGGATATAGGGGAGGACTTTGAACCCTTGACCGGCAAGGATCTCAGTAGCTTTGAGTGTCTCGATAGGATCGGGGAGAAGATATTTGGGGTCAGGATGTATCTCAAGTTTGATGAAATCTGTGCCGAAGCAGTCACGTGCAAGGTTTGCGGCAAGCACAGCTTCCTCGGCATTACGTACACCTGAGGTATTGGGAAGGAACTGCACGTTCTCGCGGTTGATATGAGCAAGCATATCATCCTCCTCTTCATGCTGCATGTCGATACGCTTCATGGCCACCGTTATCATCTGCGAGCCGGATGCAAGGATGGATTCAAGCATAAGACGGTTGGACGAGAATTTACCTGTGCCTACGAACAGGCGCGAAGTGAATTCTTTTCCGCCGATTGTGAGAATGTCTTTCATTGTAGTCTTGTATTATTTATTTCTTGTTTGAATTCAGGGCTGAGAGTATGCGCCGGGTGTAATCAACTGGATCCGGTGCGTTTATTATGGAACCGCTCACAGCGATTCCGTTCACTCCTGTACTCATGATCGCCGGTATATCTTCGATGGAAATACCTCCGATAGCAACGATAGGGAGAAGCACATCCGCTTCGCGGACTTTATTTACCACATCCCTGTAGCCATCTGTCCCGAGCAGGGGCGACAGATTTTTCTTGGTGGTGGTGTAGCGGTAAGGACCGAGCCCAACATAGTCGACATCCCATCCTTTTAACCGGACTATATCATCCGCAGTATTGGCTGTGACACCTATTATGGCTTCAGCCCCCATTATCTCGCGGGCCTGCAGCGGATCCATGTCATTCTTGCCTAAATGTACACCGTGGACACCCATTTCCATGGCAAGCTCTACTCTGTCGTCAAATACAAGGAACGCTTCATTCTCCTTGCACAGCGGGATTATTTCGAGTGCTGTCTGTCGGAATTCCTCATCCGAAGCATCTTTCATTCGTAATTGGATCCATTTGCATCCCCCTTCGAGTGCCATCTGTACTTCTTCGGCTATGCTGTACCGGTCGCTGGGGTGGGTTATGAACATTAACATATTGATCGTGTATGTGTTGCGAATTTATGGATTTCTTCAGGTGTGCTCTCCCAGGGGATGGACCCGAGCATGGCATATCCTGAAAAATTATATTTTCTTATTCCGGCAATGTTGTCAGCTGAGATGCCTCCGAGTGCTATAATGGGGACTGTGGCATCTGATAGTTTGGAAAGATCCGACGGGCTGAATGCCGCTTTATAGCCTTGTTTTGATATGCTGTCAAATATCGGGCTAAGTGTCACATATTCCATCCCTTTTGCCTCGATAGCTTCTGCTATCGAATGGCACGACCGAGACAATGCCCCACGATATAATGACGGGGCAGACGGGCAACGACCGTTAAGATGCAGCCCTCCAAGATTGAAATCATTCAGAAGGTCAAAGTGACCATGGAGCACGAGTCTCCCATGGTGTTTCTGATCTATGCTTTCAATGATGCGACGCATATCCTCACGCGATGCATCGGGATGACGCAAGTGCACTCGGTGCCATCCTCCCAGCAGCAAAGCCTCGATTTTTCGGCCTTCCTCCAGGGTCGGTTCGGCTGGAGTGATTGCAATCAGCATTTTTGATTCAGCCTCCATAAAAAGCCTTGATTATGACAATCCTGTCACCTTCATTAAGGATTGTGCTCTCGCGTTTTGCAGCCGGGATCACAGTGCCGTTTATGGCGGTAGCAATACCTTGCGGTTTTATATCCCTTGCTTCTAAAGCCTGCTGGAGTGAAGATCCAGTCGGGAGGCATAAATTGATGTCATTGACTACGACGTTCATGATCGGGTGTTGTTTGGATGACGGTTCGGGTTGAAGTTTTTCAGCCGGCGCGGAGAAAAAAAGTGGTTCACAGGCCCATGTCCGCGTCCGGTCGTTACAAAAGCCCCGGCCTCAAGTGCTTTGGATATGTAGAACTTAGCAGCCCTGACCGCTGATTCAAGATCATATCCGAGCGCAAGATAGGAAGCTATTGCCGACGATAGTGTGCAACCGGTGCCATGGGTGTTGACTGTATTTACCGCATCGGCCCGGAGTTCAATACCCTTTGGATTGTTGTCGAGATATAGATAGTCTATTTTGTAATCTTTCCGGTCGGAATCCCCTCCTTTAAGCAGCACATTTCTGCATCCCATTTCCATGAGTATTCTGGCCTGGAGGTCAGTATCAGTCTCACCGGTAAGTGCTTCCGCTTCATTTCTGTTGGGGGTTACTATAGTAGATAACGGGAAAATCCTTTTAATTATAAGGTCAATGGCATCATCTTCAAGCAATCTGGAGCCTGAGGTTGAGACCATGACCGGATCCACTACAACATTGTCGGGCCTATACTGTTCGATTTTGTCTGCCACAGCTGCTGACACTTCATAATTACACAGCATTCCTGTTTTTATAGCCATAGGAGGGATGTCCTCCATTATCATGTCAATCTGGTCGGCTACAATTGACCCTGTGGAAGGCATTATTGACCGGACTCCGGTGGTGTTTTGTGCAGTGAGAGATGTAATGGCTGTCATGGCATAGCATCCGAGAGCGGATATAGTCTTTATATCAGCCTGAATGCCGGCACCTCCGGAGGGGTCGCTTCCGGCTATGGAAAGCACTGGTATATATTTCCTCATCGCCTTAATCTTGGTTTGATCTGTTGATTGACAAAGCGATGATCCGTATATCTACGGGCGTATTGGAATATGAGCCAATCCCTTCGTCGGTACTAACCGCATCAGGTTCAGAGGGTATTATCTCAGCCATTGCCGAAAGAGCACGGCACCCCTTTGTCGATGCAAAGATAACTCTTTATCTCAATTATTCCAAAAAAATATCTTGCATCACTTTATTGTTTGCTATATGAAGTATCAGTCCCCGAGAAACGAGGTAACACAGAAATGCGATCCATAGACCGTCATTTCCCAAATAAGGAAACAGAATGAAGAATAATGTGAAATATATCACTGTCGCGGCGGCCATTGACAGCAGCATTTCGCGTGTGCGCGTTATGCCAATGTAGACACCATCCCATGTGAATGCCAGAAATCCCATGACAGGGATCAATATAACCCAGTGGATGTATTCTCTGGATGCTTCAATTACATCAAGGTCTCCGCTTAGAAGTGTCATGATCCACTCACCACAGAAGAAGTATGCGAGCGTGAATATGAGTGCGACCCCAGTCCCCCAGTATAACAGGGCTCTGACGCTTTGGCTCATTTTAAATTTGTCTTTTGCTCCCAGGCAATTGCCGCACAGTGATTCACCGGCAAATGCAAAGCCATCCATAAAATATGAGAACAGTATGAAAAATTGCATTAGCAGGGTGTTTACCGCAAGGACTATCGTGCCTTGCTGGGATCCTGCTCTTGTGAACCACACTGTAACAGCAATTAGACAACAAGTGCGAAAAAATATATCGGCATTAACAGAAAAGAATCGTTTTAGGGCACTTTTTTGTAATACCCTGTCCAACGTCGGTAATTTTGGACGATACTGTCGATAAATAATAAATATGAATGACAAAGCTCCTATCCATTGCGCTGACAGAGTGCCGAATGCAACACCTTCGATTTTCAACCTGAATACATACACAAGTATCAGACTGACCAGTATGTTGGATATGTTTATTATAAATGACACCCACATGGGTGCTTTAGGATTTTTTCTGCCTAAAGCCCATCCTGAAAATGTATATGTGCTCAGTACAGCCGGTGCCCCCCATACCAGAATCGCGAAATATTTTCCCGCCATCAACTTCACACCGCCATCAACGTCCATGATGGCAAACGATATCCATGCGATTACAGGGGAGACCAATATTATTATCAATGAAGCTGAGATCGCGACGAGTAATCCTCGCGAGAGCACAAGGTTAAGCTCATCTCCGTCATTCGCTCCATGGGCCTGGGCTGAAAGTCCGCTTGTGCCCATGCGCAGGAATGCGAAAAGCCAGTAGATCATATTGAATATGGTGCCCCCTATGGCAATCGCCGCTATATAGGAAGCATCGCCCATATGACCAACAATAGCCACGTCCATCAACGCCAACAGAGGTGTGGTTATGTTGGTGATGATGGACGGAATGGCTAATGAAAGTATCTCTCTGTTGATACTTTTCATGTCAGATTAATCCTTCAGTGCCTTTGCGCGCATGGAATCCCATATCAGATATATGATAAGGAGGGCATAGACTGCAAGTCCGGTCCATTGGGTGGCAATGGCTGTCATGGGATTTGCATATTCGAAACCGAGGAATCTTGTGAGGGCCGCGAATACTCCGAAGAGTGCTCCGCCGGCTATAAGCCCTGAGGCTATCAGTGTGCCACGCTCGTTGCGTGCTGTATTGACTGCCTTGTCTTTTGAACGGCTGCCGATGAACCATGCTACGGCACCACCGACAAGAAGAGGAGTGTTGAGCTGCAGTGGAATGAACATGCCGAGACAGAATGCCAGAGCGGGTACGCCGAGCCAGTTGAGGATAAGTGCGAGAATAGCTCCAACCATGTACAGTATCCATGGTGTGTCACCTCCCATCATAAGAGGCTCGATCACTTTAGCCATGGCGTTGGCTTGCGGAGCCACAAGCGCGTTCTCACCTGTGAATCCGTACACCTGGTTCAAAAGAAGTATGACACCTCCCACGGTGGCGGCTGACACAAGTGTGCCAAGGAATTTCCATGATTCCTGCTTCTTTGGTGTAGATCCAAGCCAATAGCCGACTTTAAGGTCGGTGACAAAACCTCCGGCCATAGAGAGTGCAGTGCAGACCACACCTCCTATCACCATCGATGCCGCTATTCCTGAGGTGCCGTTCAGCCCGACAGCGACAAATATAGCTGATGCTATGATCAGTGTCATGAGTGTCATGCCCGATACAGGATTGGATCCTACAATAGCAATGGCATTGGCCGCTACGGTAGTGAAGAGGAATGCAATCACAGTTACAACGATCCATGCCACAAGAGCCTGCCAGAAGGTGTGTATCACACCTGCCCAGAAAAACACAAATACAGTGATAAGTGCTATGGCTATAAAGAATACGATGTGCTTCATGGAGATATCGGTCTGCCAGCGTATGGTTTTCTGTCCTCCGGCATTTCCTTTCAGCTCACGGGAGGCGAGTCCGACAGCCTCACGTATGATGCCGCGTGACTTCACTATTCCGATTATGCCTGCCATTGCTATACCACCGATGCCTATGAGTCGGGCGTAGTCGCTGAATATTTCAACAGGTGCAAGCGAGGCGATATCGGCCGCTCCGTATGTGCCGATAAGAGGTATTATGACCCACCATACGAATATGGAGCCGGCAAATATGATAAATGCGTACTTCAGTCCTATGATGTATCCGAGGCCCAGCACTGCGGCTGTGGTGTTGCAGCTCACGACAAGTTTGGTTTTTTCAGCCAGAGTCTGGCCCCATGAGGTCACCATAGTGTTCAATGTGTTGGCCCAGAATCCGAATGTTTCAACCACATAGTCGTAGATGCCGCCTATCAGAGATGCTATTATGAGCGTCTTGGCCTGTCCGGCATTGGCGGAGTCTTTTCCAAGACCGCTTGCAAGCACCTGAGTGGTGGCAGTAGCCTCCGGGAAAGGATATTTGCCGTGCATGTCCTTCACGAAATATTTGCGGAACGGAATGAAGAACAGTATGCCGAGGATACCTCCGAGCAGAGAACTCAGGAATATCTGAAAGAAGTTTACTGAAATTTCAGGATATTTTGCCTGAAGGATATAAAGTGCGGGAAGAGTGAAGATGGCTCCGGCTACAATCACTCCTGAGCATGCTCCGATGGACTGGATTATCACATTTTGTCCCAGCGGGTTCTGTTTTTTGAGCGCACCTGAAAAGCCTACAGCGATGATGGCTATGGGGATTGCTGCTTCAAACACCTGACCTACCTTCAGCCCGAGATATGCAGCTGCGGCACTGAAGATGATGGCAAGTATCAGACCCATGCTGACAGAGTAAGGTGTCACCTCGGGATAGTCATGCGCAGGGTGCATTATCGGACGGTAATGCTCACCCTCGCCAAGTTCTCGAAATGCGTTTTCCGGCATTTCTACGGGGTCGGCATCCTGATACACGACCTCGTCAATCTGATTTTTAGACATGTTATTAGTGTTAAGGTTATTTCTCAAAGAAGTATGAGGAGGGAAGTGGGCGGCAGTTGTATTGCGATGCCATTATCTCACCATAGGCTCCGGCCGAACGTAATGCGAGGAAGTCGCCACGGCGTATGGCCGGAAGCACTTCATCCTTTCCGAAACAGTCGGATGATTCGCATATTGGCCCTACCACATCGTAGTGATGCTTCACGTCATTAGGCGATGAGATGTTCTCTATGCGGTGATGTGCATTATATAGTGCCGGACGTATCAGATCAGTCATTCCGGCATCGACAATTGCAAATCTTTTTGTTGTTCCTTCCTTTACATATAGTACACGTGTGATGAGGCTCCCGCATTGAGCTACAACCGATCGTCCCAGTTCAAAATGCAATTCCTGGTCAGACCGCAGATGCAAATGGTTGCGGAAAACCTTAAAGTATCCCTCGAAATCCGGTATCGGATGTCGGTCGGGATCAGCATAGTCCACGCCAAGGCCGCCCCCGACATTTATGCTTTTGAATCTGATCCCTTTCTCTTCCCATTCGTCCTGTATGCGGTTGATTGTCTCGCATAGCATTACGAACGGTTCAGTCTCTGTTATCTGTGATCCTATATGGAAATGCAGCCCTGCCAGATTGATATTCTCAAGTTTCTGTGCCTTTTCAATCAATGACGGGAGTTGCTCAAGATTTATGCCAAATTTGTTCTCGGCGAGACCTGTGGTGATATATTCGTGAGTATGGGCATCGATATTAGGGTTGACACGGAGGGCAATATTGGCTTTTGTCCCCATTGATCCCGATATCTCATCTATTATTTCAAGTTCAGGTTCGGATTCAACGTTGAAGCATCCAATTCCATTGTCAAGAGCAAGCATTATCTCTGCATCAGTTTTTCCTACACCTGCGTAAACAATCTGATCGCCATGAAATCCGGCTTCAAGCGCAGCTCGTATTTCACCTCCACTTACAGCATCCACCCCGAGACCGGCTGCCTGAATGCGGCGCAGTATGCCGGGATTGGCATTGGCTTTGATAGCATAATGCACCTTGAAACGCTCGTCGCGTGAAGTGCGTTTTATTTCAGCTATCGTGCGGTCCAGCAAGGTAAGGTCATAAAAGTAAAACGGTGTCGCGAGGTCTTTGAATTCGGCTATCGGAAATCTTGCCATATGTCAGAATTTAGTTGTTAAACAGCCGTTCGCTCAGACGGTTAAGAGCTTTAATTTTATCTTCTTTGCGTATCAGGAATGATATATTGTAGTTGGATCCGCCATACGATATCATGCGCACAGGAATGTCGGCAAGAGCTTCCACCGCACGGGCTTCATATCCGGTGTTGATCCATTCCATGTTTCCGACCACACATACGATTACCATGTCTTTGTCAATGGTCACTGTGCCGAACTTCTGAAGCTCATCGGCAATTTCAGGTAGGAATCGTTCAGAGTCGATGGTCAGGGATACGCCGACCTCGCTTGTGGCGATCATGTCGATAGGTGTCTTGTATTTCTCGAATGTCTCGAAAACTTTTGTCAGGAAGCCGTAGGCAAGCAACATGCGGGAGCTTTTGATCTTGATGGCTACCACATTGTCCTTGGCGGCGACAGCCTTGATGCTCGGGTCGGAGATATTGTTGTATATAAGAGTCCCGTGTGCATCAGGGTCCATTGTGTTGAGCAGGCGTACAGGTATGTTGTTCACTTTGGCCGGAAGCACGCATGTGGGGTGAAGTATCTTTGCTCCGAAATAGGCAAGCTCTGCGGCTTCTTCGTAGTGCAGTTCACTTACCGGGGCGGTTTTTTCCACATAACGCGGGTCATTGTTGTGCATCCCGTCGATGTCGGTCCATATCTCTATTTCCTCAGCTTCGATGGCGGCACCGATCAGAGAGGCCGTGTAGTCGCTTCCTCCACGCTGTAGATTGTCGATCTCTCCTGTGGAATTGCGGCATATGAACCCCTGTGTCACAAAAATGTCGGCATCCATGTATTTGTCAAGCAGCGGCTGCAGATGGAGCTGTATATGCTGCATGTCGGGCTCGGAATTGGCTCCGGTCTTCATGAAGTCAAGAGCCGGAAGTGATTCGGCATAGAGTCCGCGCTCGTTGAGAAGTATGGTCATCATAGCGACACTCATGATCTCGCCCTGAGCAAGAATTATCTTCTCTTCAATCTCGCTAAACGTCTCTCTCTGAGTGAATGACCTTATATAGTTGAAGCAAGCCTTTATCTCTTTTAGTGCTCGCTCACGGCTTTCATGCTTGTCATATAGTGTTGACAGGGTCTTGAGATATTTAGATTCAAGAAGATTGATGGTCTCCTTGGCTCCGTTTATATTACGTTTATAGAGGTATCCGGCGATTTCTACAAGTGTGTTTGTAGTGCCCGCCATAGCTGACAGTACTATTATGTTTTTGCCTCGTTTGCTGACGAGATCGGCTACATGACGGATTCTGTCGGCCGAACCAACCGATGTGCCGCCAAATTTTAAAACTTTCATCCTTTATGCAATCTTATATTGTGATAAATATTGGAAATTTGCTCCAAAGTTACGACAAAATGTTGAATCGAGTTGCATCTTGTTAAATTATTTTGCCGACATGCGTTTGAGCAGATTGTACGACGGAACAATTCCGAGTCCACCCGCGCGGCTCAAGTCCGCAAAGGCGGCATCTCTATTGCCGAGCGACAGGAAAACGTATCCGCGGTTATAATACGCTTCACCGAAATCAGGCTTAAGTTCTATGGCTTTGTTGAAACACTGTAGAGCAGATGTATAGTCACCTTCTCCGGCAAGCATCACGCCCTTGTTGTAGTATGCTATAGGCATTGCCGGTGAAAGCTTTATCACGGAATCGATGTCGGCTATGGCTGCACGCAACTGCCCGGCGTGGGGCAATGCTATGCCGTGAATCTTTGGCGAAGCTTGTGTATCTGTCTCAGTGTCGTTATGTGAGATCTTGGAGGTAAGGTAACGTGCGTTCGCGCGAATAAGATATGCAAGAGTGAAATCCGGTGTCAGGGATAATGCTTTGTCGAGATCTGATATGGCATGCTCGTAGTCGCGGAGTGTCATGTAGTCCATCGCTCTTCCGAGATAGTCGATCGCTCTTGGAGCGTGACTTGCCATATAGGAATTATAATATTTTATAGAATTGAAATGTGTCTGGGCTGTCTCTTCATCGGTCATGGCCGGCTCATGGTTGGTGACCTGAAGTATGAATCGCAGCATACGTGTGGAATTTATATCATCGACTTCACGTATATAGTCACCGCTCATTTTAAGTTCGGTGGGTGATGTATAGTAGGATATCGCGAATATAGGTTCCATTTCTATCGCTATATTGCGGTCCTGCACTTTTCCTTTTATGCTTTTGTTGTTGAACACCTGTTCTGGCGAAGAGTTGTCATGAATTGTGGTCAGAGTAGTGAAGCGACGTTTCACCTGTTCTTGTGAGTAAGTGTTGTTTTCGGCTGTTTCCTCTATGTTGTCCGAGGCTGGGTCATGGCTTATTGAATCTCCGTCCGCTGCTGTGGCTGCATATAGTGGGGAGATCTGCACTCTGGTTTTCGCAAGGGATAGAGATTTGTCATAATCGGCCTTGGCGGCTTGCATGTCGCCTTTCCGCCGGTTTATGTCGTATCTCATGAAGTAGGCTGCGGCAAAATCAGGGAAAGCCTCGATTACTTGGTCCAGATCATTGAGCGCAGATCTGAAATCGCCGATTTCAGCAAGAAGCATCGATCGGTTGTAAAGAGTTTTGTAGTCCTTGCTGTCGAGTGCAAGGACTGATGTAAAGTCGGCTATAGCCTTATTGGTGTCGTGCACTTCTGCTCTCAGCAGTCCTCGGTTGAAGAGGGCGGTGGTGTTTTGAGGATCGAGCTGGAGAGCGTAGTCGTAGTCGGCGAATGCGCCTTGAAAATCATCGGTCATATATCTCAGGTAAGCCCTGTTGATGAAATAACCTGCATATTTCGGCTGTAGCTTTATGGCATGGTTCATGTCTTCGAGAGCCGATGCGTAATTTTTATCGGAGTTTATGGCTATATCTGCTCTCATCAGATAGCCGTTTATTGAATTGCTGTTGATCTGCAGTGCCTTTTCTATATCAGCGAGGGCGGCTACAGTATCCTTCTGCTGAAGTCTGAGCCTGGCGCGTCCTATATATCCGCCGTCGAAGTTAGGGAATCGCTTCAATAGTGTCACATATGTCTCGGCTGCACCGTCAAGGTCTTTTATGTCCTGTTGAGCCATGGCCTTATTGTAAAGTAGCCCACGGTTGTCAGGAAGTAGTGACAGTGCATGGTCGTAATCCTTGATAGCCTCTCGGTTCTTTCCCATGTTCTGCCGTGCGACTCCGCGTACTTCCCAGGCGTCAACTATGAACGGGTTTCGCTCGATGGCAAGTGTCGCGTCCTTTTCCGCACCAAGGTAGTCCTCAAGATTGAGCTTGGCTATTGATCTAAGGAAATATGGCCTTGCAAGATAGGGCTTTACATCTATTACCTGATTGAAGTATTGTATTGACAGCACATAGTCTTCATAATATAGATTGTTTGCACCTATGCGCATTACCTGATCAGTATTTATCTGTGCTGAGGAGATGAGTGCGACGGTCTGTAATAAGATTGGCGTTATCAGCCTGAGTATTTTGTGCATATCGAATGGCCTGTTAATATATTGCGATATTGCTCGCGACTACAAAAATACAATTTTAGTGTGATACATCTGTCCGTTTTAAGCTTTTTTCATAATTTTGCAACATGAAAATGAAATCGGTAACACTTTTGGGCGTATGTCTGTATGCTTCATTTCATATGTGTGCTCTTGATATTGAACAGGAATTCCGTAAGCTCGGTTTTATAGACATTGCAGAACTTAATCCTGAAGTGCGGGTTGAACTGATGTATGCCGGAGATGACAATTTTACCGGGCGTGTCCTTTATGAGGGTTTTACCCGCGCATGGCTTCATCCGGATGCCGCGCACGCAGTTGACGTGGCTCAGGGATACCTTGCGGAAATAATGCCCGGATATCATCTTCTTATCAAGGATGCAGCTCGCCCTATGAGTGTGCAGCGCAAGATGTTCGACGCTGTCAAAGGTACACCGAAAGCGAATTATGTGGCAAATCCGGCAAAAGGGGGTGGGCTGCATAACTATGGCCTTGCCGTAGATATCACGATAGTTGATCCGAATGGCAAGGAACTTGATATGGGTACACCGGTTGACTTTTTGGGCCCACAGTCCAATATCGACCGGGAGGTTACTCTTGTAAAGAATGGCGTTATGAGTGAGAACGCACGCCAGAACCGATTGCTTCTGCGAAAAATCATGAAAAAGGCTGGTTTTATGCCGTTGCGTACAGAATGGTGGCATTTCAACCTTGTGAGCAAGAAACAGGCTCAAGAGTCTTATAATAGGCTGGATTTTTGAACCGTATCGATTGATACGTTGTTATTTATATGTCACCTGAGCGGGTCAGGTAGCATATAAAAACAACATGATTATGTCATACAAGATTTCACAGATTGAGGGTGTAGGCGAGGCTTATGCCCGAAAACTCGAGGATGCAGGGATCAGCACGGTAGAGCAACTGCTTGACATGTGTTCCGGCAAAAAGGGGAGATTCCGGCTGGCAGAAGAGACTGGCATAAGCGAAAAGCTTATACTAAAATGGACTAACCATGCCGATCTGTTCCGTATCAAAGGTATCGCCGGTCAGTTTGCAGAGCTTCTTGAGGCAGCCGGTGTTGATTCCGTAAAGGAATTTCGTCATCGTGTGGCTGCCAATCTCCAGCCCAAGCTTATAGAGATCAATGATGCGAAGAATATATGTAATCGTGTCCCCTCTGTGGCTGAACTTGAAAAAATGATAGCACAGGCCAAGGAGCTTCCTCCGGTCATCACGTATTGATCCATCGGATTTCTCTTATTGAACTCTGTTAGGATTATTCTCCCATTTTTTGTAATTTTGCGGCTGAAAAATTTTTCAGTCGCATTTTTTATCATGAGTCTAAACGAAGAAATAGCGCGCAGACGCACTTTTGCCATCATTTCTCACCCTGACGCAGGCAAAACCACACTTACGGAGAAATTGCTTCTATTCGGTGGTGCAATACATGTGGCAGGTGCTGTAAAGTCCAACAAGATAAAGAAAACAGCCACGTCCGACTGGATGGAGATAGAGAAGCAGCGCGGAATTTCTGTCGCTACTTCTGTCATGGGATTCAATTATGGTGACTACAAGATAAATATTCTTGACACACCGGGCCACCAGGATTTTGCCGAAGACACTTACCGCACGCTTACCGCGGTCGACAGTGTGATAATTGTGGTGGATGTGGCTAAAGGTGTTGAACGGCAGACGCGCAAACTGATGGAAGTATGCCGCATGCGCAATACACCGGTAATTATATTTGTTAATAAACTTGACCGTGAGGGCCGTGACCCGTTTGACATCCTTGACGAGCTCGAAAGTGAACTTAAAATCAAGGTGCGTCCATTGTCGTGGCCTATAAATATTGGAGAGAAATTTAAAGGTGTCTACAATATATTCGAGCATTCTCTCGATCTTTTCACACCTGACAAGCAGAGAGTGAGCGAGCGAGTTGAGATTGACTCTGTTGACGATCCGCGTATAGACCAGGCAGTGGGGGAGACTGACGCAACCAAGCTGCGTGAGGATCTGGAGCTGATAGAGGGTGTATATCCTGAATTCAATGTCACGGAATATCTTGACGGCAAGGTGGCTCCTGTGTTCTTCGGATCTGCACTCAACACCTTCGGAGTGAAGGAACTCCTTGATTGTTTTGTTCAGATTGCTCCGGCCCCCCGTCCTGTACAGGCTGAAGAGCGGGTAATAAGTCCCGAGGAGAACGGATTTTCAGGATTCGTTTTTAAGATCCA
Source organism: uncultured Duncaniella sp. (assembly GCA_910588795.1). Taxonomy (GTDB): domain Bacteria; phylum Bacteroidota; class Bacteroidia; order Bacteroidales; family Muribaculaceae; genus Duncaniella. The sequence continues at coordinate 24,074 of CAJURI010000015.1, forward strand.
TGCCAATATGGACCCCAACCATCGTTCGTGCATAGCATTCGTAAAGATATGCTCAGGAAAATTTGAGCGCAATGCACCGTATAAGCATATCCGACTCGGAAAAACTCTGAAATTTGCCGCTCCCACAGCATTCATGGCCCAGAAAAAAAGCGTGGTCGATGAAGCATATCCCGGAGATATTGTCGGAATTCCTGATACAGGCAATTTCAAGATCGGTGACACGATCACTTCAGGAGAGGATCTGCATTTCAAAGGGTTGCCTTCGTTTTCACCGGAGATGTTCAAATACATCGAGAACGCTGATCCTATGAAATCCAAACAGCTCGACAAGGGTGTACAGCAGCTTATGGACGAAGGTGTGGCACAGCTTTTCACCAATCAGTTCAACGGCCGTCGTATAATTGGCACTGTAGGTCAGTTGCAGTTTGAGGTCATCCAGTATCGACTTGAGCATGAATATGGAGCGCAATGCCGCTGGGAACCCATATCCTTGTACAAGGCTTGTTGGATAGAAAGTGATGACGCTGATGCTTTGGCTGCTTTCAAGAAAAGAAAGTTCCAGTTTATGGCTACAGATAAAGAGGGACGGGACGTTTTCCTTGCCGATTCAAATTACGTGCTTCAGATGGCACAGAATGATTTCCCCAAGATCCGGTTCCACTTCTCAAGCGAATTTTAGGATATAGACATAATATTATATACAATCAATGGCTTGCATTTTACGCAAGCCATTGATTGTATATAAGTGTTAAAAAGTTGATTAATGATTAATGTTACTTAGTCTCCTTTTTGTTTATAAATTGCACGAGCAGGAACCCGATCAGGAATATTAGCAGCGTGCTTATAACAATGCTGAGGTTGATATGGACAAACGTTGGCAGTCCCCACCAGTCAGTTAGTTTGGTCTGAAGTGCTATCAATATCAATGATGCCACTCCAACAATTACTCCAGGCACCACATGAGCCTTCTTGGCTTTAGGACATAGATATGCAAGCAGGAACATACCGAGAACACCGCCTGAGCATATGCTGCTTAAAGCCCACCATGCATCAAGTGCATTATCAACAAGCAGAAAGCATAATGCTACCCCTATGCCAAGGACTCCGATCATGACGCTCGCAATACGAAGCACTATGACTTTTCGCTCATCGCTTGAATTAGGGAAAAGATGGCTATAGAAGTCAGTAAGTATGATTGTTCCTGATGATGTGACGCTTGTGGCGACTGTGCTCATGCCTGCACAGAAAATTGATGCGATAAGAAGTCCCACAAGACCTACAGGCATCTCGTTGATTATAAAGTAGGGGAATACAAAGTCACTTTTTATCCCCTCCGGGAGCAATCCGGGATTGATATAATAGAATGCAAACAGGCCGGATCCTATAAGGAAAAGTATCAGGTTGACAGGAAGTGTGAGCAAAGATCCCCAGAACGCACTTTTGCGTGCTTCGCCGAGAGAGGGTGCTGCGCAATACCGCTGTGTGTAACTCTGGTCTATGGCAAAATTATTGAGGTTGGTAAACATTCCGTATATGAGGCATACCCAGAACGTACTTTCAACAAGGCTTCCTTCAAAGCTGCCGAGAGAGAACTTATTGTGCTCAGTGCATATGCGTATAGCCTGTCCGGGTCCCTCAGGCATACCCCAGTACAGGACAATAAGGCATATTACAGCTCCACCCACAAGAATAGCTCCCTGAAGGGCCTCAGTCCATATCACGGATTTGAGGCCGCCTTTCTGGCTGTAAAGAATGATTCCAAGGCCGGTTATGGTCACAACTATAGGTATATTCCATCCCATCAGTACATTCATTGGTACGGCAAGCAGGAACAATATTGCTCCGGACCGGCACACCTGTGTGAAAAGGTAGAACACAGAGGCATATAAGCGTGCCCATCTGCCAAATCTTTTTTCAAAATAGCTGTAGGCACTGATACTACCGAGCGAACGGTAAAACGGGACGAAATACCACATTGCCAACAATCCGGCCGGAAGGATGGACAGAGTGAATACAAATGCGTTCCAGTTGCCCATAAAAGCTGATGAGCAATACCCGAGAAAAGATATTGAACTGCAGAATGACGCAAATATAGAAAGTCCCACTACCCATCCGGGAACTTTGCCGCCACCTCGGGTGAACTCATCGCTGCTCTGCTTTTTGCGGCCGAACATATAGCCGAACACAATAGTGCCGACGGTAAAAATCAAAAAGACAATAAGGTCTATTATATTCATGGTACAGATATGAAGAAACGGAGAGAGGAGAATGGTAACAGATCGAGAAAATTAGAAAATCAGTTTGCCGTTTTCAATAGGAAGCCTGTCAAGTGCCTCTTTGATTTTAGCACGTTCAGGGGCATTGAACTTGTGGAACGGAGCGGCCACAAAGTCATCCTTAATGACACCGAGAAGCGAGCATGCACACTTAAGTCCCTTAAGGTAGCTTGACCCGTGCTGACCGACACTATATATGGTGGTGCTTATCTGCATTATAAGCTGCTGTAGCTTCCATACTTCCTGAAGGTTGCCGGCTTTGGCTGCATTATACATTGCCACATACAGTTCCGGGAACATGTTTGCTCCGCCGTTGATGCCACCGTTGGCCCCGAGCATGACGCATTCGCCTGTCACTTCCTCCGGCCCCATGAGCATTGAGAAGTCGGGACGGTCCTTCATTGTGTACATCACTGACTGGAAATATGGAAGATTTGCGGAACTGTCCTTGAAACCCACTACCTTTTCATTTTCTGCGATTCGATGGATAGTGGCAGGGGAGAAGTTGACCTTCACATGGCTTGGCATATTGTAGAGGAAAAGGGGCAGAGGGAGATGCGGAATCATATCCTCATAGAATTCAGCGAGTTCGGGCTGCCCTGTCGCGAAATAGTAGGGTGCGGCACTTACAACCGCAGATGCTCCGCAGTCAGCTGCCACTTTGGCGAGATTGATACTTTCGACAATTGACGTGTCGGTGATACATGCGAGCAGCGGCAGACGGCCGTTGTTTATGCGACATGCTTCATGGATCATCTCTTTGCGGAGACGATAGCTGAGGCTCTGTTCCTCACCTGTTGTGCCGAGGATGAACAGTCCGTGGACTCCACCGGCGATAAGATGCTCTATAAGATTCTCAAGGCTTGCTACATCAAGTGTGTCATTGTCGAGAAGAGGAGTTACCAGAGGGGGGATGATACCGCTTAATGGTGATTTAAAATTGGTATTCATGCGTTTATAAGATATTTAGTGATATTGTTAGTTACCATTGAAGAAAATGTATAGCCCGATCATGACTATCGCCAGAAGTATCCAGGCTGCTGTCACGCTTACCGACATGCGGTTTTTTATCACTGTCATGGGAGCACGTTCTATAACCGCCTTGTCAAAATAGCTTATAGTGAACATGCTGATGATCAACACTACAAATATTAAAAACGACAGCATCATAAAATGTACATGTTCTGTTGCGTGAGGTATTATCCACAGATAAAGGATGCCGCAACCTATGCTGAAAATGGTTCCGAATGTCAGAATGACATTGGCGGCAAGTGTCGTACAACGTTTCCAGAACACCCCCATGACAAATACTGCGGCCATTGGCGGAGCAATAAAGCTCAATACCGACTGGAATACATTGAAAAGATCCATGTCCTTGATATTGTCAACTGCCACAGTGATCATGATGGATACAAGCGCGCCAACTATTGTGACTATATGTCCTGTCCTGACTATTTCGTCGGACGATGCTTTCGTGTTAATGCTTTTTACGTAAATGTCCATTGTGAACACTGTACTGAGCGCATTGAGTGCTGACCCGATTGTGCTGACAAGTGCAGCTGTAAGTACGGCGATCACAAGTCCCACCATGCCGACAGGGAAGAGGCTTGAAACAAGTGTCATATAGGCATTGTCAGGATCGATGAGCCGGTCACCGAAAAATCCTGTTTTCCAAAGAGCGAAACAAACAACTCCCGGGATAATATATATGGCGACATCAAGAATCTTAAGCCATCCGGTGAAATTCGCCCCTTTCTGCCCTTCGTTCAGATCACGGGCGGCGAGTACCGGCTGGACCATGGACTGGTCCGTGCACCAGAACCACAGCCCGGATATCGGATAGCCGAGAAGTATGGGTAGCCATGGAAATTCCTTATCGGAGTTCGGTTGGAATAGATTCCAATAATTAGATGGTACAACATCCGGATTGGCAAGAGTGCTTATACCTCCTGCGACTGACTCTCCACCAAGATGCCATATTCCTACAATAGTGAGTGTCGCCGACACAAGTATAAGCAGTACCATCTGATATACATTGGTGTAGGCGATAGCCTTAAGGCCACCGAGTATTGTGAAGAATGCCGATATGGCAAGGAGAATGAAGGCTGACAGCCACATGGGTATGCCGAATACCTGACGGATAATGATGCCGCCGGCAAACAATGTCAATGCGAGCCATGATATGAGCACGGTCACGATAGTGTACCATGCCAGCATGTTTCTGGTTGACTCTCCGAATCGCTTACCCATGAATTCGGGCAAGGTGGTTATTTTTTCTCCAAGATATCTCGGGGCGAATACGAAAGCAAGCAGGGCGATAAACACAAATGCGTACCAGGCATAGTTGCCTGAGACTATGCCGGCCGTGAAGCCTGCACTGGCCGAAGCTATCAGCATGGACGGCCCTACATTTGTGCCCCACATAGAGAAACCTATGTGATGCCACCGCAGAGAGTTTCCGGCAAGAAACTTGCTGCTCCCTTTTTTGCTCTTTGAACTTGCCCAAAGACCTATCGCCAACAGGATGATGAAATAGGATGCCAGTACGACCCAGTCCATCGGGCGCAATGATAAATCTTCCATATAAATAATAGATTTAAGGTATTATCTGTGTCTAAGAGGCTCCGACAAGTCTCCTTGCCACGTTTACAGCGGAATTGGCATTGTCGCTATATCCGTCGGCACCGATCTCGTCAGCAAAATGCTGACTCACCGGGGCTCCTCCAACCATGATCTTTACTTTATCACGTAGCCCTGCGTCCTCAAGGGCGGATATGACATCTTTCATATATGTCATGGTGGTGGTCAGCAGCGCGCTCATGCAGAGAATGTCCGGATCGTTATTCCTGACAGCATCAACAAAAGCCTCAGCCGGCACGTCAATGCCGATATTCAGCACCTCAAAACCGCATCCTTCAAGCATTGATGCAACGAGGTTCTTGCCTATGTCATGCAGGTCACCCTTGACTGTTCCTATCACTACCTTGCCGACTGTAGTGGATTTTGATCCGGCAAGCATGGGCTTTAACAGCTCAAGTGCAGCTTTCATGGCTCTGCCAGCCATCAGAAGTTGCGGGACAAAAGCCTTGCCGTCCTGAAAACGCTGTCCCACTTCACTCATAGCCTTTATCATCTGCCCGTTGATTATATCCTGTGGCAGTTCGCCTGAATCAAGTGCTTTCCTTGTCGCATCGACCGCTGCATTTCCATTGCCTGCGACTATTGCGTCAAATACGCTCATGATCACAGGTGTATTATCTGAGGATTCGGTTGATGCTTTAACAGGGACGCCTGGGATTCTCGATGTCTTGAGTCTTGGCTTTGATACAGAAGATGTGTCACATTTGCCTTCGATCTTTTCGATGATTCTGTTGACTTCAAGATTAACATCGAAGGGCCGTATGGAAGCTGTGTTTTCAATTGTGATCACATCATGAGGTTCACGTACTATTCCCGGACGTTCGCGATAATCATCGACAATCCTCAGAGCCTGTTCCACTTCCGCTTCGCTGTGGAAATCCATTTCGAGATGTATGCCGTCGGTGCCTATATTGTCAAGCAACGGCCGCAACTCTTCGACTGTGACCCAGCAAGCCATTATGCTCTTTCCGCCGTCCAATATGCGACGATACAGGTCATACCATTTCGGAGATCCGCCCTGAGGTTCACCGACACCGGGAGTCCACTGTATTGCATTGAGCTCTTCTATCTCAAGCAGCGCGGGCAGATGCCGCATCGCGCCTACACCGTCAAGATGATAAAGCGTGTAGTCTATCTTTTTGCACTGTTCTCTTATAAATGGCTGAACAAAACGGCGATAGTCTGTCTCGCTTATCATCGTGGATATGTCACTCTGAAGTTTCGTCATCTTACCGGGTGCCCATGAGGAGAAGTAGCAGAAAGCCATTTCGTCACCTTCGCGTATAATGTCATACAGTTCATCATATACTTTGAAGTATATGTCGTTTATCTGTTGCATCTGCCGTTCCAGGACCTCTGGTTGCATAACCGTGTCAAGAAGGACTTTATCGGTCCCTTTCAAGGCGGCGAGGACATCAAGCCCTTCCATCAGATCGGGCATCCCGACATAATAGTTCCCTTTGGATTTCTCCTTGACAGCCTTTAAAAGATCCTTATGAAGGAGGAAATTAGGATGTCTGGGATCAAATTTTATATCGTCAGAGTATTTCGGGTCAGGGTGGATCCAGATGGTGTCCTCGCCGCCTTCGAAAACTCCTCCTAAAATTGCGGCAAGTGATCCGGGACCGAGCTGAGTGTTGGCCACAGGCAGCATGTCAGCCATAAGTGAGCTGTGAGCCACATACCAGTCGAGATATTCAGCTCTCCATTCCGGATCAAACCACTTCTGGTCAAGTGATTTTGGGGTAGGGGGAGCTGGAATATCGGCATGAGGTTTTACGCCGGTCTGAAAATGCTCCCACATATTAAGGACAATCCCCTTGTGGTTCCACCAGTCGATATAGTGACGCTTGGTCTCTTCAAGATTAGATTTCCAGGTATTCATTGTGATCTCAGTTAAAAAGCTTTTCATTCCAGATGCCACGGAATGAGTCGTTTATGGTGAGACTGACGGTCTTTGTCAGATCCATTTCGTCGGTGCAGTCCACCGGATAGGGATAGAAAGGTATTGTGGTGCCGGGACGCACATATACCGGCATGTTTTCCATTGCCACCTCCTTATTTTTGATCCATTTGCCTCCGATGATTTTTTCTCCGGTGAAGAAGTCGATCCATTCCCCTTCGGGAAGATATATGTCACGACGGTTTTCCGAGTTCATTACAGGAGCGACAAGAAAACTGTCACCGAAATAATATTGGTCATCGATATGATAGCATGTCGGATCATCGGAGTTGTGAAATATCATTGCCTGTACTATTGTGGCTCCTGACTCTGTGGCCTTACGGCTTTCCTGCAGTATGTAAGGAATTAGGGCATAACGGAGCTTCCACCATCTCTTTACGGCAGGGGCTATGGATGGATAATGCCATGGCTCGCGCTTGTTTGTGCCGTGATAGCGCATATGGGAAGAGAAAACTCCGAATTGAGTCCAACGTAAGTACACGTCGTCGCGTACCACGGAATTCATGAAATTAGGCAATGTGTGGAACCCCGGCACATCATGGCTCCAGAAGGCGAATCCGGAAAGCCCGAAGTGTAGGCCTCCTTTAAGAGATCCTGCCAGTCCGTCCCACGAACTGCATGAGTCTCCTCCCCAGTGCAAGGGATATCGCTGACAGCCTGCCCAGGCCGCACGTGCCCATACTATTCCGTCGCCTGTCACATCCTTGGTGATCTCATATGCTGCTTTCTGATATAACAGTGCATAAAGATTATTCAGAAGTTCGGGGCTCATGCCTTTATATAAGGCGTCCATGTGGATGTTTTCACCGAAATCAGTCTTTATGCATGCTACCCCCATGTCAAGAAGATTTTTAAGCAGTCCTTTGTACCATTCGGTCGCTGCAGGATAGGTGAAGTCGATGGTCCCGGCATAATCAAGGGCCGAGAAATTAGACCCTTCCGACTCCTGTATTTTTGTCACCGGTGCTATATAGTCATTGGCTACAGCTTCTTCAATCTGAGCTGCATCCTTGGCGACATATGGCAATTGCCATAACGATACGCGGAAACCATTGTCTTTCAGCTTGCGTATGAATCCCTCCGGATCCGGGAACCGTTCCTCATTGAATTTCCATTCGCATAGCCAATCGGTGCGGAACCATCCGGTGTCCATATGTATTACGTCGCATGGGTAATGCTCCTCACGCAGCCTCTTGCAGATGCCGTTCACTTCGTCGGCACTGAAATAAGTCATTCGGCTCATCCATATGCCGAAACTCCATAACGGAGGCATGGACGGGTAGCCGGTGAGATCGCGATATCCTCGTATGATTTCTTCAAATGAATCTCCCCCTATGACGAATGCGTCGACAAGCGGTTGGTAGCTCATGAACTGTACCGAGCGGGTCGAGTGTCCGGCAAGTGACAGTTTGCAATGTGATGTGGTGTGATAGAATGTCCCGTAAAGTCTGCTTGAAACATAGAACGGAATGTTCTTATATGTGCGTACGTTATTGACGCCTTGCCCGTCCTGATTTTTAAGGAAGAACGTTCTTCCGCTAAGATCCATCTTGGCAAATCGTTCTCCTGTGCCGCTGAAGCATTCATCGTGCTGGCATTCAAATGAAAGTGTCGCACGCTCTTTGTTCCCTTCCATTTTGCAGAAAGCAAGCGGAAGGGCGTCATATCTTGGAGGAGAGAAATGATCGTAGGCCGCAAGCCGTATCTCTCTCTTGCCATCGGGATATAGACGGAGGTCGAGTGTCTCCTGCGGGTCAGGCTGAAGAGAGCTCCAGCGGTCAAGGATCGGCTCGCGCATATTTATGACAGCACGCCTTACGCCGTCGGCCGTAGATATGATCCATTCTCCATCTCTGAAGACAGCCTCCAGCGGTAGTTTTTCCACGCGGTTGTCAAGCATCAGCATTTCTGATTCATCTCTCATGGGGATCTCTCCGAAACCCATGAACACACGTGTTATTTTGGGCCCGTATTGCCTCAGAATCAGCGTATGATATTCACGCGGGGCCGTAGTGTCGGCAGCCATGTCGTTGGACAAAAGCTGTTTTTGGAAAGGCACCGTGATGTATATGTCACCATCTTTCGTCTCGATCGCAGTGGGCGCGCATGCTTTCCACAGCGACTCATCCTTGCTCAGGTCAAGATCGAAATCGAGGAAATCAAATAAATGATAATTTGTAGGTTTCATTTAATCAAGTTTTACATGAGGCCCGTTATTCCTTATAATCATGGACGGGCCGGGTTGATTGTAACCGAATTCAGCGTTCGGGCAATAATTGTTCTCTACAGTAAACCCGTCGGTCGCTTCATCAAAATAGATGTAGAATCCGCGATCGTTGGTAGCGTAAGGAGCTTCTATCAGATCCTCTATACGATTGTCCCGGATTATTGAGCCGGGCTGATTGGACAAGGTATATATGCCTCCGGTATCGTAAAGCTGGGCTCCGAAATGATGCACATGGTTGCCTGTAATTCTGTTGTTGCGCATGCTGCTTACAAGTGGAGTCCAGCCCCATCCGACACATATGCCTGAATAATTGACATGTGACACTTCGTTGTCGGCGATCGTGATGTCGCGTACATATCCGGCACCTATGCCGACACAACCCCAGTCTTCATTGGTCGCATCATATATGGAATTTCCTTTCACGATTATATCGTGGCATATTTCGTTTTCATTCTTTGGCAGATATGGGACATGTGTCTCGAATCCTCTGTCAGGGAATGTGCCTATCTGCAGAGCTGTGCCTCCTATATCTGAAAATTCACATTCTGTCACACTGCATTCGGAGTCTCCGGAAGCATAGTCGAGGCCGGTTGCACCAAGATGAGTGAATGTGCATCCGTGGAAATCTATTCCGACAGAATTCCTGACAATTACAGCTGCTTCCGGACGGGCGATCCAGGCCTGATTTTCAAGTTCGGCTTTTTCCGGAAGTCCCGGAATTGCGAGTTTATATGCGTCAAGTAGTCTGAATCCTCCCTGAAGTGTGACATGTCCTTCCCGAGAGGGGCGTATCCATGACGCGTATTCAAATGAAATATTTTCAAATCTCACATTGCGTACCTTCCTGTCAGGTGTGCCGTCTATGCTTACAAGTGTCTCAATGACAGGGACTGTGATCTCTGATTTATTTGGATCTGAACCTTCTTCCGGATAATAATATATTTTGCCGGATGGATAATCCTGATACCATTCGCCCGGAGTGTCAAGCAGACTTAGCGCATTGGTGAAACAGTATGATGAATTGCCTTTTTCTCCTCCAATCACGGGCTGTGGCCATGGATGATCGAATTCGAGCCGGCTTTCCGGATCATGGAAACTCACAATAAGATTGCCTCTGGAGTCTTTTTTTATGCCTTTCACACGGAGTATCGCTATGGCCCATCTCTGATGCACCATCATCTCAAGGGTATTTGCACCGGAAAAGTCAAGATCAGTGCCGGGCACTGTTATTGTTCGGTCGGCGGGATTGAAATCGATCATTCGTTCCATTACTCCGGCTGAAAACTGTGACGCTCTCAGTGCTTTCTTCCCGTTGACGTACAGTTGTCGTGTCTCGACTATACGGTTGCCGTTCATTGGAGCATCTGCGACCCATATTTTCCCTTTAAGTTCCGGCGATATCCGTGGGTCATTCATGGCGATTGACCATCCTCTCACCTCCATACCCCCGTTTATAACGGCTTTGCTGTCATTTGCCGAACAAAGTATTGTAGGTGAATTTTCTGTGCCGCTGTCTTCCGGTCTGATAAATATTGGATCGGAAATACTGTAATTTCCTTCAGCGAAGATTATGCGTACTGTGTCATTGGCTTCAGGTGACTTTAGCCTGCGCCATTCGCGCGCACGTTTCAATGCTTCGGACGGAGACTTCAACGGAGCCTCGGTTGAGCCGGCGGCGTTATCGTTTCCCGATGGGGACACATAGATGTTACCTGATATGGCCGGTACAGCAATCGCTGCTATTATGACTGATAGGATCGAATGTCGTGAGGGACGCATAATTACATATGGGTCTTTTTGATTTAAGGTGTTGCAAATTTACGTAAAAAGTACGAAAAGTAAAAGCGAATGGGATATATTTGTGCAAAAATATGTAACTTTGCATGTCAAAAAATGACAATATCGTATCTGACCAGCATATCTTATACACATGAAAAAGAAAATAAATATGGCCGAATGGATGCGCGGCATCATTTCCCGCAAGGATGTCACAGCAATCCCGGTAATGACTCACCCCGGAATAGAGATAACAGGCAACAGTGTGCTCAATGCTGTGACTGACGGGCATATACACCATAAATCGATAGAGGCTCTTGCGGCAAAGTATCCTACTGCCGCTGCCACAGTGATAATGGATCTTACTGTCGAAGCTGAGGCTTTCGGAGCAGAAATTGCTTTCAGCGAGAATGAGGTACCGGCTGTGATAGGACATCTGCTCGACTCTCCTGCTGATATTGACCGTCTTGAGGTCCCGTCATTGCATGCTGGCCGTGTGCCGCAATATCTGAAAGCCAGTCTGCTTGCCGCACGGACAATAACCGACCGCCCTGTGATAGGTGGATGTATCGGCCCGTTCTCTCTTGCCGGACGCCTGTATGACATGTCGGAGATAATGATGCTCATCTATCAGGATCCTGCCGCAGCTCACCGTCTGCTTGCCAAATGCAGTGAATTCATTCTGAAGTACTGTCAGGCCATTAAAGAGACAGGTGTCAATGGTGTGATGATGGCCGAACCTGCCGCCGGACTGATGTCTGACGAAGATTGCAGACGTTTTTCATCCGATTATGTAAAGGAGATAGTCAATCAGGTACAGGATGATTATTTTACTATCATACTGCATAATTGTGGCAATACGGGGCATTGCACCAAGGCCATGGTGGAAACAGGAGCCGGAGCATATCATTTCGGTAACAAATGCGACATGGCGGAAGTGACTGCAGATGTGCCTGAAGATGCCTTGTCAATGGGCAATCTTGACCCGGTATCTGTTTTCAAGGATTCTACGCCTGATGATATCAGGCGTGAAACGCTCGCTCTTCTTGAAAAGATGCGTAAGTATCCTAATTTTGTCCTTTCAAGCGGTTGTGACACTCCTCCGCACACGCCTTTAGAGAATATCGACGCGTTCTTTGACGCTCTTGCCGAATTTAATAATAGCCGAGTTTGATAAATGACAGGCGGAACGCTTGGTTATGAGGATTTAAACATAGCCCCATCTGATATATATACTCAGATGGGGTATGGTGGTTCTGTCCCTGATGACATGACTGTGATTGAGACAGAAAAGATCGTCGATGAGATAAAGAGATGGCTTAAAGCCCGATATTGCTTCTTTATTTCAGACGGACATCTTGATGAGGCTGACTCAATTCTTGAGACTATGGGGCGTAAACTCATGCTGGGCAAAGTGATTGCCCGGCAACTCAGGGGCTCGGAGCGGTATGCTTTTTTTGTCGCAACGGCCGGGGTGGCTTTTGAGGAGTATCAACACAAACTTATGGCTGCCGGAGATATGGTCAAAGTGTTCATCGCTGATGCCGTGGGCAGTGTCATTGCCGAGAAGGCCGCTGACTGTATGGAGCAGGGGCTCGAAACACTTCTTGAACCTTTAGGCTGGAAACATACCAATAGATTCAGTCCCGGATATTGCGGATGGGATGTGAGCGGACAGCAACAGCTGTTCAAGATGTTTCCTGACGGGAAGCCATGTGGCGTGACACTGTCGGCATCAAGCCTCATGACTCCCATCAAGTCGGTAAGCGGCGTTATAGGTCTCGGTCCTAAAGTCCGGAAACTTGAATACTCATGCGGGCTGTGCGGACTGACCCAATGCTATAAAAGGAAACGTCCTTAAATTCGCCCTAACGCCTCGTTTTCCCGGTTGCAGTCTTGCTGCAACTTAGGTTGCAACAGATCGGCCCGCTCGGGCGAGATCATATTGAGATCGATATACCGATCCTCCTCTTTGATGTATTGGGCTATGTAATCCAAGGGTTCGGAATTCGAGAATTTATGAGATGTTGTCTCTTCATTTGAACCGTTTGTGCCGCTGTTGTCCGGACCGGGTATGACATGGTCTATTGTCAGCGGATTCTCGCCTTTCTCATACGCTTCTGGATTGAAACGGTACAGTGGCCAGTAGCCTGCTTCCACAGCCCTGCGCTCCTCTATTATGGAATGACCGAGCCCCGGGCGTATACCGTGGTTTATGCATGGACAATAAGCTATCACTATGGCCGGCCCCTGGTATCTCTCAGCCTCTACAAGAGCGTCAATGGCCTGCTGATAATTGGCTCCAAGCGATATAGATGCGACATATATATCACCGTAAGTCATCATCATCCGCCCGAGATTCTTCTTGGGAGTGGATTTACCGTCAGGGGAGTACTTTGCCACACATGCCCTCGGTGTGGCTTTTGAGGTCTGACCACCCGTATTGGAATAACATTCCGTGTCCATCACGAGAATCTTTATGGGCTCACCTGAGGCAAGCACATGGTCAAGCCCTGCAAATCCTATGTCATATGCCCATCCGTCACCGCCAATGGCCCAGACTGATTTCTTTGCGAGCAAGTCTGCCGATTCAAGCAGTTCTGCATATTTTGGTGAAACATCTTTTACGGGCGAGATCATCGCGATCAATTGTGAGGCTGTTGCCGCTGACAGTTTAGGATCTTCTCTGGATGACAGCCATGCTTCAAGTGGTTCCTTGAGATATGGCATAGTAGATTCCGATTCAATGAGTCCTTTCACAAGATTCACCAGATGCTCCCTGCGTTGTTTTACCGACACAAGCATTCCAAATCCGTATTCGGCATTATCCTCAAACAGAGAGTTGCCCCATGCCGGACCATGCCCCTTGCTGTCTGTGCAATAGGCATTTGACGGGAAGTTTGCACCCCATATGGAGCTGCATCCGGTAGCGTTGGCTATAATCAGCCTCTGCCCGAACAGCTGGGTGAGAAGTTTTATGTAAGGTGTCTCTCCACATCCTGCACAGGCCCCGGAAAATTCCAGATAAGGCATACGCAACTGTGACCCGTTGACACTTTCCGCAGGAATAAGATCTTCTTTTGGCGAAACATTTTCCCTGATCCATTCAAGTTTTGGCAGTTCCGACTCAATAACATCTTCAATCGGGGTCATTGTCAGGGCATGCCCCGGGCATATCAGTGAGCATGAGGAGCATCCAAGACAATCTTCTGTGAAGTTTTGTATTCTGAACCTGTATCCCTTAAGGGCGTCAGCACCTGTAGCCTCTTTTGTCACAATATCCTTGGGGGCAGAGTTGGCTTCCTCCGCATTTAGAATAAACGGACGTATTGCGGCGTGAGGACATACAAGACTACATTCTGTACATTCCACACATTTGTCGGCGTCCCACACAGGCACTCTTGTGGCTATGCGACGATGCTCGTATGCTGTGGTCCCCATAGGCATAGTCCCGTCAGGAGTGAATGCCGATACCGGTACATCGTCCCCATTCCCCTTTATGCAGGGTGTATGGATTTTTTCTATAAAATCCTTGACTATGGCATTCCTGAAAATAGGGGAGGGCTGCCGTGTCTTGTCCGGAGCAGTGCTCCACCCGTCGATATTGGCATAGTCTATTTCTTTCAGTGCGTCTATGGCCATAGATACGGCCTGAATATTACGTCGCACCACATCGCCGCCCTCATGGATATACGTCTCCCTGATTTTCTGTTGAAGTTCTGATAGTCCTGTCTCATACGGTATTATGTGGCTTAGGTAAAGGAACACAGCCTCCATGGGCATATTGACACGGGGAGCGAGTCCGACTTTTGCGGCTATTGAGTCGGCATCGATATTGTAGAAACGGAGCTTCTTGTCAGCGATTTTAGCACGCATGGACAATGGGATTCTTGCGATCATCTGTTCTGCTGTCCACGGAGAATTAAGAACAAATATCCCTCCGTGTTTTATATTGTCAAGCATGCTGAAACGGTGTACATAGGAGGCTTTGTGACAGCCGACATAGTCGGCCGATTCAATTCCGTAGGCCGAGGTCACAGGATCGTGGGCGACGCGCAGCTGTGATATCGTATAGCCTCCGGATTTTTTTGCGGAATAACTGAAATAAGCCTGAGCGTAAAGTCCCGGTGTATTTCCGATTATTGACGCGACCTGTTTGGTGCCCCCTACTGTGCCGTCATTGCCTATGGCATATAATATTGTCTGGTATGATCCTGATGATGCAGATGTGTCAACTTTCTCTTTGACATCAAGGGAAAGGTGGGTCACATCATCATTGATGCCCACTGTAAATGTCAAACGCGGATTTTCATCAGCCATTTCATCAAATACAGCTTTGACCATAGAGGGGTTGAATTCTTTGCTTGAAAGCCCGTATCTGCCACCAATCACTTTTGGAGCCGGACTTGGTATGTGGCCGCTGTATATGGCCGATATCACATCCTGGCATAACGGCTCGTGCTGTGCTCCGGCCTCTTTGGTACGGTCCATGACAGCAACTGTCCTCACACTTGCGGGGAGTGCGTTTCGGAATGCTTCGACCGGGAATGGACGGTAAAGACGTATTTTTATCACTCCTGTCTTGTATCCTCTTTCCCTGTTGAGATAGTCTACCGTCTCACTCACGACATCGGCTCCGGATCCCATTATCACTATCACTCGGTCGGCGTCAGGAGCTCCAAAGTAGTCAACAAGATGGTATTGTCGTCCTATTGATTTAGCCATACGGTCCATGGCTGCCTGTACGATAGCCGGGAAAGCGTCGTAATAGCGGTTTCGGGCCTCCGTATTCTGAAAATACACGTCGGGGTTTTGTGCGGAACCCCTGAGGTCAGGATGTTCCGGATTCATCGCACGACGTCGGAACTCACGCACTTTGTCCCAGTCTACGAGCTGGCGTATGGTGTCATAATCTATCACATCGATAGTATTCATCTCTGATGAAGTTCGCCATCCGTCAAAGAAATGCAACACGGGCAGAGAACCGTCGATTGCTGCAAGGTGAGCCACGAGCCCCAGGTCCATGGCTTCCTGAACCGAGGCTGAGGCCAGCATGGTCAGTCCTGTGCTCCGGCATCCCATCACATCCTGATGGTCACCGAATATCGAGAGTGCATGTGTCGCCACGGAACGGCATCCTACATGGAATACTCCTGGCAACATCTCTCCGGCCATTTTATACATGTTTGGGATCATAAGCATAAGCCCCTGTGACGCAGTGAATGTAGTGGCCAGTGATCCTGCCGCAAGTGCTCCATGCATGGCTCCTGCTGCTCCGAGTTCGCTTTCCATTTCTCTGACCTCAAGAGCTTGTCCCATGAGGTTAAGCCGTCCCTCCAGTCCCCATTTCTGAGCAGTCTGTCCCATGGAAGCTACCGGTGTGATAGGATATATTGTGGCTACGTCACTTAAGGCATAGGCAACGTGAGCGGCAGCGGTGCATCCGTCAAGTATTTCTTTTCTCATATCAGACCTGTTTAAAAAGCCGACAGAAGAAACAGTATCCCATATTATCCGGCATACGGTCGTATGACAGATCCTGTTTCTTCTGTCGGTTTAGAGTTTATCGCTTTATAATAAAAGTGCCGATTTTAAAATCCGTAAGAGTGGGTGCATAGTTCAGTGATCCATAGCCAAAGAGGACAGAATCCGATAAACAGGATGACTGACAATGTCAGGGAGGTTGTTCCCGTCGCGACATACTGGTCATATTCATCAGCAATGATTATACCGGAGAATGCAGGAGGAAGAGCTGCTGCCACCACAAGCATCTTTAGATTGAGAACGTCCATGTGGAATATGAGTCCGAGAATAAGGATGACAGCCGGCATCAGGATCATCTTCATTATAGAGCCGAGAATTGCCTGCCAGTTGATCTTAATCGTTATAGCCGAGAGAGTTATACCGGCTGAGAACACTGCCATAGAAGCATTGGCCCCCTTGATAAGGTCAAAAGACGGGCTTAGCCATTTTGGCCAGGGTATTCCTACAAGTACCCATATTACCGCAAGTATAGGAGCCCATGCCACCGGCTGTTCGAGCGCATGGATTACAGGCATCCACGCACTTTCCTTCTTTGTTGACCCGGGCTGTTGTTTCTCAAGTGACGCATTCATCAGAGAAAGACCTACCGGTATGCCTACAGCGTTGACCACAATACCTACAATGGCTACCACAAGAGCTACAGCTGGTGTTGTGCCGAATATAGGCTCAAGTACGGCAAACCCGAGGAATCCTATGGTAGGGGAGCCGCTTATAAGTGCTGACACGGCGGCATCGGCTCCAGTGTTCTTTTTGAACATGAGGAACACGAAATAGACTATCATAAAACACCCCATTATGCCGAAAAGCGCAATGAGCGAAAGCTTAAGGTCGGCGGCAAGCATCTCTCTCGATGCCTGTGCTATGGATACAAACAATGCTGCCGGCAAAGCATAGTCAAGGACGACTTTATTGAACTTCTTGGCATCGTCACCTGTAAATATGCCTTTCTTTCCTGATATGAAACCTGCAAGCATCACTACTATTATAGGGACGATTGCATATAGAATAACGTGTAACATAAGAATCGGAAATGAAATTGATAAGAAAATATTTTACGTGAGAAGTATCATGCCTCCTGTGCTTCAGACTTTTATGTTCTGAAGAGGAGCAGGATTCAAATAGCCTATATGGCCGGATTCCTTGCCGGAGTCGGCTGCAAGCTGAACGTTGATAAGACACGGTTTCTTGCTTGCAATGCTTTCAGTCAGTGCTTTTGTGAGTTCATCGGGGGTCTGGACATAGTATGTCTGAGCACCGAATGCCTCTCCGAGCTTGTCATAACGGGCATTGATGTCAAGAGTGGTCGGTGCAGGATCGGTAGTCTGATCCATGGGCACTCCGACACCGTTGTATATACCGCCATTGTTGAGTATGATTACAGTTACAGGGAGCTTGAAACGGCAGATTGTCGAGAAGTCCATACCGGAAAATCCGAAAGCCGAATCACCTTCGACAGCCACTACCTGTTTGCCTGTCGATACGGCGGCACCAATGGCAGATCCCATACCCATGCCCATGATAGCCCATGTGGCACAGTCAATACGATGACGTGGCAGAGACATGTCCACTGCATCACGTGTGTCATCAAGGGTATTGGCTCCTTCGTTCACAAGTATTATGTCCGGGTTAGACTCAATTATCGGTTTGATGGCCCCGATTGCGGTCCAGTGGTCCATGGGCATAGCGTCCTTGTTGGCAGCGAGACGAGCCTGAAATTTTGAGTCTTTCTCCTTGGTCTCGGCCTGAAGAGATGTGAGCCATGCGGGATCGGCATTCATCTTGACAGTCGAGAGTTTATCAAGAATAGCATCAAGGGCAAGTCCCATATCGCCTACCACAGGAGCTGCTATGGGCACATTGACATCGATCTCCTGAGGCTCAACATCAAGCTGAATGAATTTCATTTCCGGATTCCATTTACCTTTGCCGAATGAAAGCATCCAGTTGAGACGGGCTCCGATTATCATGACCACGTCAGCCTGTTGCATGATTGTCGACCGGCATGACAGTGCGCTCAGAGGTCCTGCATCAGGCATCAGGCCTTTTGCCATAGACATTGGGAGGTAGGGGATATTGTACTTTTCAATCAGAGTCTTGATCTTGTCGTCCACTTGTGCATAGGCGGCTCCCTTGCCAAGAAGTATTGCCGGGCGTTTTGCCGAGGTCAGTATCTCCACGGCGCGGTCGACTGCCTCCTTGTTGGGCGCAACCGGAGAATACATGTCAACAGGCTGGTACAATAGTTTCTCTGCATCTTCCATGTTCATCACCTGCCCTAATGCCGGTGTGGTCATGTCGATATATACACCGCCCGGTCGGCCTGACACAGCCGCGCGGTATGCGCGTGCTACGGCTGAGGGGATGTCCTCGGCTCTGTTGCACCTGAATGCGGCTTTTACAACAGGTTTGGCTGTGTTAAACTGATCGAGCTGTTCATATGTGCCCATGTTCATGTCCACCATCTTTGGGTCAGAGGCCCCTGATATCTGGATCATGGGGTAACAGTTGACTGTGGCATTTGCTGTGGCCGTAAGTCCGTTCATGAATCCGAGGGAGGATACAGTCATAAGCACTCCCGGTTTTTTTGTCAGGAAGCCGTCTGTGGCTGCAGCCATTCCTGCTTGCTGTTCATGACGGAATCCAACGAATCGGATGCCCTGTCCCTGTATCATATAGGCGGCCTCTGTGATAGGTATGCCTACAAGACCGTATACGGTCTCTATGCCTATGTTTTTAAGAGCTCGTGCGAGTACGTACATCCCTGTTACCTGTTCAGGAAATTTCGGAGTGTTGCTTGCGGGAGTATTTGTTGTCATTGTGATGCTTGTTTATAGTTAAGAAAAAAAGAGGGGACAACCGTCGCTTGTCGCTCGATTTGCGAGACAATGGACTGATTGTCCCCTCTTTTTTCATAATTCTGTTAGTTGGTCTGATGAGGTTTTATCATGCTTGCTTGCCTGCTTCAGGTGCCGGTTTAGGCATAGGTGCGGTAGTGCCGTTCTTGGCAAATTCTGCAATCTGTTCGTCGGTGTAACCGTAGGATTTCAGGATTTCTGAAGTATCGCCTCCGAGTTCCGGGCATGGACCGTATGTAGGCTGATAGTTGGACATTGTGAAAGGCACACCTACAGTGACAAACTCTCCGATCTTGCCTCCCTGATTGATCTTGACAAGTGTGTTCCCGTCATAATTGTGCGGGTCGGTCATTATCTCCTTGGTGTTGAGCACAGGCCCTACAGGCACTCCTGCTTTGGAAAGAAGTTCCGTCACTTCAAATTTAGTCTTGGTGATACAGAATTCCTGTATTCTTGCCAATACTTGATCTTTGTGCTTGTCTCGTGCATCGGCTGTGTTGAAGTCCGGATTGGTGAGCCAGTCCTCGAATCCGAGTGCATGGCATGCAAGTTCGAAATCCTTGGCACCTCTCTGAAGGATTACATACACGTAATCGTTGGGGTCATTTGCCCAGTTTTTACACTTATATGTCCATCCGAGAACACCGGAACCCTCGGTGTTGCCTGAACGTGGGACATAATCTCCGAACTTGCCGTTCGGGTATTGCGGGAACTGTGTAAGATACCCGATGCGGTCAAGGGTGAGCTGGTCACGTGTCTTGATTCGACAGAGGTTGAGGCATGCATTGTGCATTGACTGGTACACGTAACATCCTTCTCCGGTTTTTTCTCGCTGGGCAAGAGCTGCGAGAATACCGATTGTAAGATGCATACCGGTATTCGAGTCACCGAGTGCTGCTCCCGACTGGGTAGGGATATTGTATTCGCCTTCATACCATCCGGTGGTAGATGCGGCTCCTGCTGTCACCTGGGCGATAGGTTCGTATGCCTTAAGGCTGCTGTATTGCGATGCGACAGGGAATCCCTTGATTGTGCCGTAGATACATCTTGGATTGAGTTTGTGGACGTCGTCCCATCCAAATCCAAGTTTCTCGATGGCACCCGGGTGCAGATTTTCAATAAAGATATCGCATGACTGGATAAGCTTGGTCA
Source organism: uncultured Duncaniella sp. (assembly GCA_910588795.1). GTDB lineage: Bacteria > Bacteroidota > Bacteroidia > Bacteroidales > Muribaculaceae > Duncaniella. The sequence goes on from CAJURI010000015.1 coordinate 44,507, forward strand.
GAATTCCTTTGCCGTCAGGTGTCTTGGCATCAAGGGCAAGAGATTTTTTGTTGGAGTTGAGCTGAAGGAAGTAATAGCTCGGACAGTCCGGATCGAACTGAAGTTCTTTACGGGTGGCGTCACCTACGCCCGGACGCTCGATTTTTATCACTTCCGCGCCAAGCCATGCAAGAAGTTGGGTACATGATGGTCCGGACTGGACCTCGGTGAAATCGATCACCTTGATTCCTTGGAGAGGTGCTGTATTCATAATAGTAAATGATGTGTGTTTAATTAACTTCTATTGTTAGAACAACAAAGTGTCAAAAAAGTTGTCACATGTCATAATTGCTTATAAGTTCTCGATGGGTTGTCATTAATTAGCATCCGATGTCGAGATGTGGTTAAGAAATGGATAAAACTAGTGTTAAGCACTGTTAAAATGAACCGTGACAGTTGCATATAATTAAAAATGTGTCTAACTTTGCAACGCAAAAAAGGAAACCAACATGGTTTTCTGTATGACTTGCGAAAATAGCTCAGTTGGTAGAGCACAACCTTGCCAAGGTTGGGGTCGCGGG
>CAJURI010000016.1 GCA_910588795.1 uncultured Duncaniella sp.
TTAAATTGAATTATCAACCTAAACACCTCTATTGCCGATTCGCTGAATAGTTACCAAATTTAGCACACAATTTAGGGTGCAGTTGGAGCGCAATGTAAATCCGGGATATGCGTCATCATACATACAAGCGCATGGATAGTCATTCCGATTGTTGCATAATTCATTGATTGATACCGAATTGACTACTAGATACATCTCTTGCCAAGAGATGTATACCCATTCTCAAAAGTCATGATTTTTGTTTAATAAAGAATTATCCATAGAAATTAACTTAAAATTTACAAAACGCTTTGTGCTGCCATTTAGATATCTAATTTGACAAAGCCTCATTAATACAGGTTGAAACATCTTAAAAATAAGCAAGTTATGTCTTGTCAATATCTCTTGCCAAGAGATGCGGATGACAAGGATCTGATTTGCAGACTTCTAAAGATATCAGCTGCACATGCGTTTCGCCGGAGCCTACAGGCATCGACGACGCCGTAGGCTTGGCCAAAACTCTGACCTCAGCTTCGATTTCAGCCGAGGTCCCGACAACAGCCACAGATACAGCTTCGATCATTGGACCAATAGCCTCATTTACGGCTTCAGACCATGGCCTATCGGATATAAATTCGGATCCAAGCTCAAATCCAGTTTCAGCTATTGAGCCATCGATTTCATATCGGGGCACAGCCTCGAATATGGTAGCAGATCCAGCCACATCTTCACCTGCTGGTACAGCCATCCCTCTGACGGCAAATTCAGCTCAGGTTGAGGCAGTAGATAAGGTCCCATCCACGCACTCGGTCAATGCCGTTGACCAGGCGTGCAGATGGTACATAGCCGTGGTGAACAACAACAGCGAGAAAAGCGTGCGCGACAAGCTCACGGCCTTGGGCCATACCTGCTATGTAGCCACCCAAAGCTACGTCAGAGTGCTCAGGAGCGGCCGCCGCGTCAGGAGCGAGCAGGTAGTGATCCGCGCCGCCGTGTTCGTCCACTGCAGCGAGCCGGAGCGTCGTCGCATAGTGGCATACCCTTTTATCAAACGGTTCATGACCGACCGCGCCGTCTGCGCCAAAGGCCGCCCCGCCACAGTCCCGGAGCGCGAGATGCAGACCCTTCGCTTCATCCTCGGCAACTCCGACAGCCCCGTGAGCATCATAGACCGTCCGCTTCGCCGAGGCGACCGCGTGCGCATAGTCCGCGGCGGCCTGCGCGGCCTCGAAGGAGAGATCCTCGATACTACCGGCGGAGACAGCGAGCTCCTGATCGAGCTCTCCGTGCTTGGCTGCGCCCTCCTGCGCATCTCCCGACTGAATGTTGAAGCCGCTGTATGATCTATTGATTATTGAATAAATGCAATTGGTTCATAACCTATTTTTAGAGGTGAAGATTGTAAAATCATTAATATAGAATGGTGTCAATCAGACGTAATTTCCTGTATAATATATTGTTAAATGTGTCAAGGGTTGTATTTCCATTGATCACAGCACCATATATATCCAGAATACTTGAACCGACAGGTGTTGGATTATATTATTATGCAAATACATATTCAGGATATTTTGCATTATTTGCTCTTCTTGGAATACCAGTATATGGAGTAAGAGAGGTGTCAAAAATCCGAGAGTCAAAGCAGGAACTTTCTGAATTTGTATCTGATATGTATTCAATCTCGATCGTAACAACTGTTATGATCAGCATTGTGTATGTGTTGACAGTTTTCTGTATTCCACAACTTACGCAAAACCATATAATATTTTTAGTTTCCGGATTTATTCTATATGTGGCACCCTTAAGGATTGATTGGTATTTTTCTGGATTAGAACGGTTTAAATATATAACAATTCGAGTGCTCGTTATACGATTTATCTCTATTATATGTATGTTTGTGTTTGTTAGGACAAAGCAAGATCTACTCATATATGTGATAATAGGAGTGTCAGGGACCATAGGTGGAGATATTTGGAATTATATAATGTTGTGTCGTGAAGGCATAAAGCCAAAGTTCAGGATACAAAAATTGAAAAAGCACATCAATTCTCTATGTATACTTTTTGCGTCGTCATTAGCTGTATCGGTTTATTCCATGCTTGACACGATAATGTTAGGATTTATGACAGATTATAGTGAAGTGGGATATTACAATAATGCAAATAATCTATCAAAGTCTCTTTTAGCAATAGTCACAAGCCTTTCGGCAGTTGCAATACCTCGTATCTCATATTATGTCAGTAACAGCAATTATAAAGAGATTGATATTTTGCTACAAAAATCATTTTCTATAGTATCTTTCCTGTCGATTCCAATGATGATTGGGGTAATTTGTGTGGCATCACAGTTTGTGCCATTGTTTTTTGGCCCTGATTTTGAGGGATCTATAATTCCTTTAATCATAATGAGTGGAGTGATATGTGTGATTGGATTCAATAACATTACTGGGGGACAGATATTAATAGGCTTAGGTTGTGATAAGCTTTTTTTAAAAGGAATTCTTACAGGTTCCGTTTGCAACTTTATATTAAATGTTTTTATGATCCGTCATCTTGGTGCAATAGGAGCATCTATTTCTTCATTGACTGCCGAGATTATAATTTTTATTATTTCTTTTTTATATGTAAAATATCGTACGCCAGTCAAGTTGATTATTCCGAAAAAGGATATATGTAAAACCATAATATCATGTGGCGTATTCTATCCTTTAATATTGGGGCTGTCAAAGTTATTTAGTGGATGGTTGCTGATCATATCCTATGTGGCAATCGGGTTTTGTGTATATATATTGTTACAGATTCTTATGAAAAACTCGACTCTCAGGTTGCTACCTGTCAACCGATTTATTAAAATGAATATTTGATGAGATTTGCGTTCAAAAATTATCTAAAAAAGATATATCTTCGATATCGGTATAAAGTGAAATTTAATGGGCGTGCCTTTATATCCGGTTGTACATTCGAGGGATTTAATATGATTGCAGATAATGTTTTCTTAATGTCGGTGGTATTAGGAAGAGGGTCCTATATCTCGTTTGATTCGCATATTTGTTGGGCTAAAATAGGTCGTTATTGCAGTATTGGAGATAATGTGAGGATAGGTTTGGGGCAGCATCCAGTGTCTGAAAATATATCAACACATCCTGCGTTTTATTCAGATGTTTCAAAAGTCTGCGGCTACTCATTTCATAAAGGAAAGCCGGAACTGTTCAAGTCACTACAATATGTAGACCGGTATAATAAATATACTGTTGAGATTGGTAATGATGTGTGGATAGGATCCAATGTGCTAATAATGGATAATGTAAAAATAGGGGATGGAGCAATTATTGGAGGAGGAGCAGTAGTGACAAAAAATGTTGAGCCATATTCTGTAGTTGTGGGTGTCCCTGCAAGAGTAATTAGATATCGTTTCCCAAAGGACAGACGTGATCATTTAATGAGAATCAGATGGTGGGACAATGACTGGAACTGGATTGAACAGCATTACACAGAATTTTCACGTGTTGATGAGTTTATGAATAAATATGGGAGTAAGGGCAATGATTCATGATGTATTATACACTATAGTAAAATGGCTTGCCAGGATATGTCATTACATATATCCATATAGATTAGCTGTTGTATATAAGCGAGTAGTTGATCAATTTTATAATGCATGGATTAGCAAATCGTTCGTTAATTTTGGTGCCTCTTCACAAATATGTCGTCCATGTACCTTGGTCGGAGAAAGATATATAAGTATAGGTAAAAATGTCAAGATAGATCACCACTCAGTATTGACTGCATGGGATAATTATGCTGGAGACACATTTTCTCCGAATATAGAAATTGGGAATGATGTCCAAATAGGAGAATATGTTCACATAACAGCCATAAATTCCATTAAAATAGGACGTGGAACATTGACCGGACGATGGGTAACCATTACAGACAACAGTCATGGAGATACAGGTGTTGGCACATTGCATATCCAACCAACACAACGCAAACTCTATTCAAAAGGTCCTGTTGTAATAGGTAATAATGTATGGATTGGTGATAAGGTCACAATCTTGCCTGGAATAACAATTTCAGATGGAGCTGTAATCGGAGCAAATGCTGTGGTCAATAAGGATATACCCCCATATTCGTTAGCAGTAGGGAATCCTATAAAAATAGTATCATTATCAAAATGAAAACACTCAACATAACGATGCTTTTTCACTATCTCGACTCAGGAATTGTCGGGAAAGATATGTTTTTGGTGTCAAAATATCTTGGAGGAATGCTTGACGCGAATGTTGACTATGTATTTCCAAAAGCAGAGCATAATAAGCAATTTTCAGGGGTATATAGAGGTGTCAATATGATCCCAATAAGATCCAAAAGCAAATATGAAGCTACTATTTGGAGTGAGAAAGAGATGTTTTGGTATCTCATAAGAAATGCTAAGAAAATAGATGTCTTGCAGCTTTTTTGGATGAATCGAAGGAACTTGGTTTTCTCTTGGGTCTATAAAAAAATTAATCCAACAGGGATAGTATATATAAAAGCTGATATGAATTCTGTCCCTGTCATGGGTGATGGCTTAAAAGGTTGGATAAAAGGCATGTTATATAAATCCATTGACATACTTTCTGTTGAGACAAAGAATAATTATGATGAAATAAAAGCAGGGTGTTGTGGCGATTACTTAAAGAATGTAGTGGAATGGATGCCAAATGGGCATGATTCCGAGTTGCGACAAAACTTGCATGTGATTAGAAAAGGTTATGACAAAAAAGAGAACCTGATTATCACGGTAGGAAGGTTGGGGAGTAAACAGAAAAACACTCAAATGTTGTTGGATGCTGTTGCAAAGTGTAATTTACGGGATTATAAAGTGGTATTGATAGGACCTGTGGAACATGATTTTGAGCCGTATGTCAATAAATATTTTAAGGACAATCCAAGGCTTGCCGAAAAAGTTTTGTTCACTGGTCCTATTTATGATAAGAAAGAACTTTGGGAATGGTATAACCGGGCTAAGATATTCTGCCTAACATCCACATTTGAATGTATGGCACAGGTATATAGCGAAGCTCTCGCCTTTGGTAATTATATATTGACAACACCGGTTACAGGAGCAAAAGAAATTACTGATAATGAAGAATTAGGTAAATTCATTGCATTTGATTCTTCAACCCAATTGTCGAATGAGCTTCAGAAACTTATTGATGATGACAGTAGACTAAAAAACACTATACCTAAAGCATTTAAACTGTCGGATGAAGTGTTTAATTGGCCTTCACTCGTGGTGACTATATCTGATAAAATAAAAAAGATCATAAAAAATCGGGAAAAATGACAAACTGTGCATTCACAATTGTCGCCAAGAATTATATCGGCTTGGCAATGATACTTGAAAAGTCTATAAAGAGATATTACACAGATTTGGACTTTTTCATTGTGGTGGCTGATGAGCCATCATCAGAACTATCAGATATGCCTGAAAATATCATTTTTGCCAAAGATGAATTAGGCATTGATAATAAGAAATGGTATGAGATGGCATTCAAGTATGACTTGACGGAATTCTGCACGGCAATAAAGCCTGATTCTATACTATATATTCTTTCCCAAGGATATGAGAAGGTTATTTATCTTGATCCGGATATATATTTTTTCAGTTCGATAGCACCGATATTTGAGAGTCTTGACAGGTATCAAGTCATACTGACACCACATATTACTACAATTCCTCGTTTGGGGGAGACTGATTCACCTGAAAACATATGGTTGTCATGTGGAATATTCAATTTAGGGTTCATGGGGGTGCAAGATAATCCAAAGGTGCGCAAGATGTTGAGATGGTGGAGCGAACGCCTGAGAGATCAATGCTTTGTCGATTTTGAAAAAGGAGAATATACTGATCAAAAATGGATGAATTTTATACCTTCCTTTTTTGATTCGACAGAACTTTTAATCTCAAATAATTTAGGATGTAACCTCGCGCCATGGAACTTTTTTGAGCGCAGAATTATGATGAACGGTGATGCTGCTTTTGTGACACTCAGAGAAAATAATGGTTCTAATGAGGTTTTCCCATTAATTTTTACGCATTTTTCAGGTTATGATTATTCGAAATTGAAGGATGGTATAATATTTCAGAAGAACATAGCTGACATTCGCGAATATAAAGATATAAATCTGATTCTTAATGTCTATGCCGATGCCATTCGGTCGAATCAAGAGTTATTTGATGTCACTATCAAAAGCGAATATTCCTATAATAGATTTGACAATAATATCCCTATAGAACAATATCACAGACGTTTGTACCGTGCTTATTCTGAAAACATCCAATCATCGATCTCTCCTTTTGACATAAAGTCACAATTCTACACATTGTTAAAGAATAATAGGCTATTGAATGTCAGGAGGGATAGTAATGTTAGAATTCAAAAAACAGATGTGCCTAAGGTCGGGCATAAAGTTAGGATAATTAATGCTGGATTTCGGATGCTTCATAGGCTTATCGGTACATCACAATACTTTTTGTTTTTGAGATTCCTACGAGGATATTCTCGGACTGAAGATCAGCTCCATATTTTAGGTTATAAATCCAAGTTTGAAAATCTGCGAAAACATTAAGTCAAATATTTATGAAGGTCTTATATATATATCCTAAACCACAGGAACAACAGGCTGGGCTTGAGCGAGTAAATATTAGGAATAGAGAGCTTCTTGAACAGTCAATGGCAGAAGTAAAGACTTTTGAAGTACCATTGACAACAAAAGTACAAACATTTATAGGACTACTTGAGGGCTATTGTGGAGGTATACGGTATAAGCGGGTTAAAGAAATCTTTTCAATACTAGACGAAGAGCCGGTAGACGTTGTGTTTTTATGGAGCTCAAAATCAGGGAAGCTTGCTAAGAAAATAGCTAATAGATTCCATCAAATCAAAATTGTGACATTTTTTCATAATGTAGAGATTCAATATGGGGAAGAGGAGCTCAAGATCGCACCGTCTTTAAAAAACAGGTTCATAAATTTGGTTGTCAGATCAAATGAGCGACACGCTGTAGAAAACAGTAATTCTCTTATAACGATGAATCAGCGTGACAACATGCTTTTAAAAAGATATTATAATAGGACTGCCGATCTAATATTACCATTGGGGATGTCGGATGTTTATCTGAAGTCAATTAGTCCTGACAGATTCAATAATCCTAATATCATGTTGAAATTGATTTTTGTTGGGTCGGCATTCTTTGCAAACATAGATGGATTAGAGTGGCTTCTTCAAAATGTGTTCTCAAAACTCTCTAATGTAGAGCTGCTAATTATTGGTAAAAACATGGATAAACATTTCACGCAGTCTTATGACGATGCTCGGAATGCTCGTGTAAAGGTTTCCGGTTATGTAGAGGATCTTGAAGAAGTATATGAGCAATGCCACATTGTGATCAGTCCGATTTTTCATGGAGGAGGTATGAAGACAAAGACTGCTGAGGCAATGATGTATGGATGTCCTATAATTGGTTCGAAAGAAGCTTTTGAAGGATATGATGTGGATTATAATCAGATAGGTGCTCAATGCAATACTGCTAAGGAGTTTATTGATGCGATAAATAGGATGCGAACATCAGAAGTGTTAATCCAATGCGCCAGGTACGCTCGCAACATATTCCTTAGAAAGTATGAAACCAATGCCCTCAGTGACAAGATGTCTTATTTCTTATCATCAATGGCTTGATAATATAAAATATGGGAATCTCAAAAAATAGAAAAATCGGGCTTGTTTATCTTGGTCGAAAAGGAGGTGGAGCCACATATTCTTATGAAATGGCACAAGCCTTGATTGAAAAAGGATTAGAGATATTTGCTGTAATAGCAAAAGATATAGAGAATCGAGATCGTTGGGAAAATCTTTTTCAGAATAATGGGATGAGAATTGTATTTTTACCGACATATTCATCCAAATTGGGATTTCTGAAAAGCTTTTTACCAAATAGAGAATATATGCGATGCGTATATGATCTGAAGTCATGGGGACTTGATGTGATATATATTCCAATGTTGAGTTTGAATGCGCGAAAGATTATCAAGCATTTCAAGGGAATAGATATTGTGACAACAGTTCATGATTTGTATCCACATCCTGGCGAGCAGAATCCGATACAATACAATATATTTGAGCAAATAAAGAAGAAAAGTACAAAATTCATTGTTCTGACAAAGAGCTTTAGAAATAAGGTGGCTCAAATGTATAATGTCTCTCAGGAACGAGTGTGTTTTATACCACATGCCGGATTCTGTTTTAATAAAAACGGAGATTTGCCGAACTTCTCAACGATTAAAAATACAATATTGTTTTTTGGAAGGATCACCCCATACAAAGGTTTGGGAATCCTGCTCAAAGCTATGGAACATGTGAAAGAGACATTGCCGTCTCTTAGGCTTGTGATTGCAGGGAATGGAGATATAACAAGTAGTGAAAAAGATCTGATAAGACAAAACGCCAATGTTACATTTATCAATGATTGGATATCGGAAGATAAGATTGTAAGGCTTTTTGCGGAGTCAGATATGACCATTTTGCCATATGTGGAAGCATCTCAATCAGGTGTTGCTGCAGCGTCATTCAGTGCCGGGAGATCTGTTATAGCAAGTAATGTGGGTGGCTTAAAAGAGCAAGTTGAAGCTGGAGGCGGATTGATTGTCGATCCAGGTAATATTATAGAACTGGCAAATGCCATAACCAATTGTTATAAGCACCCCAATACTATTCGTGAAAGGAATAGACGAGCGTATGAATACTTTAAAACAGAACTTACATGGTCGGCTTCTGCAAGTAAACTTATAGAATTTTTATAAACGGATGTATTCCCAATAATAAATGCTGTTTTATTTTGCCCTAAATATTCTATTTGCATTATTTTCTATAATTGAACTTTTATCAAGGAAGTGTGGGATTACAAAGCTTCTATTTGGTACAAGTGTTTTCATTTTATTCATCCTTTCATTTATACGATGGGAGACCGGTACTGATTGGGAACATTACCTAAAAATGTATTTTTGGATTCGTGTTCCATGGGAAGATTTTGACTCTGGAATGGAATACGGATTTTTATTTGTAGAGAATTTAGGGAAATCAATATTTGATGACTATACTGGAGTCCTGTTTATATTTGCCTTGATCATATATGGTTGTATCTGTTATGCATATCCGAGGCTTTGTCGTTACCCAATGGTTGCCTTGTGGGTTTCTTTTTGCGTCACATTTGCAAGCATGTTGTTTGTTAGACAGAATGTGGCGGGAGCTATTCTCCTTATATCATTGATGTGTGCTTATAGGCATGATTTTAAAGGTTTTATATTCTCAGTATTCATAGCCTCATTGTTCCATCGAACGGCATGGGCTTTTATTATAGTTTATCCCTTATTCAATAGAGTTTACACTCAGAAAACAATAACCATTGGCTTATTGGTGAGTGTCGTAGTCGGATTAGCAATGTCCAAATTTATATTAGGGACATTAGGGGTATTGTTTTCCGGAGTGATAGAAGCGAAAATCAATACATATCTTGAGCTTGGTACAAATGACAATTCAATGAGCTACTCAACATCATTTATACTCCTAAAAGGCTTTGCTAATCGGTGTGTGCTACTAATTTTATTTCTATTTGAATTCAAGGAGTCAGTAAGAAAAAATGACCGGCTATTAAACGGACTTTTAAATGTATATGTGTTTGGGACCATACTATATTGCTCATTATTACCATTAAGCATATCCTTAGCTCGCGTTGCAGTATATATGGATATTGTTCAAATTTTTTTGATCTCAACAATTTTGGTCCATCAAAAACGAATGGCAAATCGATTGTTATTGTTCTTTGTGCTTTGGTGCTATTACATAATACGTTTCTATACATATTTAATGTCATATGAACATGAGTTCATGCCTTTTAATACCATATTTTCATAATTGGTTTAATTAAATTAAAAATATATGCGGATTTTACAGGTAATAACCCTTAGCGAATTAGGCGGAGCGCAGTCCGTAGTCATCAATCTAGCCAACAAGCTTTGTGAAAATCATGAGGTGATTGTTGCTGCTGGGGAAGGGGATGGGAAAATGTTTGATGGGCTTAGTTTAAAAGTAACTACTGAGCGAGTTCCATCTCTTATGCGGAGACTGTCTCCGATAAATGAATTAAAAGCAATGTTGCAATTGAAAAAAATATATCGTAAATATCATCCGGATATAATTCATTTGCACTCTTCTAAAGCTGGAATTCTTGGGCGTATCGCTTTCCCCAAAAGTAAGATTGTTTATACTGTACATGGTTTTGATTCTATCAGAATTGCATATAGAAAGTTCCTTCCATTAGAGAAAATTTTGCAGTATCAATGTGCATATATTGTTGGAGTTAGTAGGTATGACGAGCGTAATCTTCTTGACGAAGGAATTAATCAAAATGTGTCAGTTGTATATAATGGTATTTTTAAACCAAAAGAATTAGATGCTGACCCATTTAAAGATTTTAAAGGATATAAAGGCAAAGTGTTATGTATAGCAAGGTTGTCTCCTCAAAAAAATACTAAACTATTTATTGATGTTGCAAGATTGCTTCCTGAATATGCATTTATTTGGATAGGGAATCAGTCTTTGCCAAATTTTGATTATCCTAAAAATGTTTATTTTATAGGTAATATTCAAGGGGCTGGATCATATGCTAAATATGCCGACGTATTTATGCTTCCAAGCAATTACGAAGGCTTGCCTATGGTGATTATTGAGGCTTTATCGAATGGAACACCTGTTGTTGCTTCTGATGTGGGTGGTATATCAGAGCTACTCGATTGTGACAATGGGTATGCGTTGAAGAATGAAGCTGGTATAATGGCAGAAAAAATCAAGGAGATTATAACTTTGCCGACACAGAAGAAAGAAGCAATGTTCCGGCATTGTGTGTCAACGTATGAGAATCAGTTTACAGTTGATAAGATGGTAAATGGATATTTGAATATATATGAAAAAATTGTAAATCGATGATTGATTCTATGAAAATCGCAATGATAGGGGCCAGCGGATTTGTTGGCACGAGGCTTCTGGGGCTTCTGAGTGAATACCCGCAGCAATATGACTGCAGGAACATCGACCTCCTTCCGAGCCACTTCTTCAATGAGATCACCACAATAGGCGACGTGCGCTCTCAGGAGCAGATGGACCGCGGGCTCCAGGGCGCCGATGTCGTGATACTTCTCGCCGCTCAGCACCGCGATGACATCTCGCCTGTCTCCCTGTACTACGACACCAACGTAGGAGGCATGGAGGTCACGTTGAAAGCCATGGAGAAGAACGGCTGCAAACGCATTATATTTTTCTCGTCCGTGGCTGTGTATGGTCTTGACAAGCCCAATCCAGCAGAGAACTATCCTGCTGATCCGTTCAATCATTACGGCAAATCCAAATGGCAGGCAGAGCAGGTGTTGCAGAGATGGCACGAGTCACATCCGGAGTGGAACATCGACATCGTGCGCCCTACAGTGATCTTCGGCGAGCGCAACCGCGGCAACGTCTACAACCTGCTCAGGCAGATCTCATCCGGTAAGTTCCTGATGGTCGGCAAGGGCGAGAATAAGAAGTCGATGGCCTATGTCGGCAACATCGTGGCTTTTGTGAAATACCTTATCGACAATGTCACAGAGGGCTACAACGTGTTCAACTACATCGACAAGCCCGACAACAACATGAACCAGCTCGTATCCCATGTCAGCAAGGTCCTCGGCAAGCACATCCCGGCAACGCATTTCCCATACTGGCTCGGAATGATGGGCGGCTACTGCTTCGACCTCCTTGCCAGGATTACGGGACGGAAGCTCACTGTGTCATCGGTCCGCGTAAAGAAATTCTGTGCCACCACCGAGTTCGACGCCACAAAGGCACACTCCTCAGGCTTCAAGGCTCCCTACACCCTCGACGAAGGTCTCGCCCGCACACTCGAATTCGAGTTCGTGCATCCACGCACCGACGACATTACCTTCAAATCGGAGTAACAAACCCGAATTTCCATCACTCCTCTCCCATCCGCCCCATCGATGCCATGCACGGTACCGGTGGGGCGATTTATATACCCGCCTCTTCCCTTGCCTGCTGCAATGTCTCGGGCTTGCCTATATCTATCCACTTGTAGGGAGATGTCGGGGTATAGGCTTGGATCGAAAGCACCCCGCATCGGTCTATATAGAATGGAGTTATCGAAAATTTTTCACCCGGACGGTATCCGCTTATATCCCTCATCGCCGACTGGCTGATGATGTGTATCCCCCCGAATGCCAACAGTCTACATCTATCCGTAACCTCCTTAGGGAAAGGGGATCTCACCTCTCCGGTCCTGACATTTTTCCACCCTCGCATATAACCCGCTTCATCAAACATAAGATACCTTGAGGTAGCGCGGCTATCTGCAAGAAGCGTCACATCAGCCCCCGATCTCTCATGTACAGCCACCATTTCTGCAATCGGGAAATCAGTAAATATATCAGCATTATACAGCATCACAGACTCATCCCCCTCAAGCAGGCTTGATGCACGGGCCACGCCGCCTCCGGTGTCAAGCAGCATGTCGCTCTCATCGCTTATCATCACCCTCACTCCAAAATCATTCTCCTCAAGATACCTCCTGATCATATCGGCATGATGGTGCACATTCACCACCATCTCCCCCACTCCGGCATCTCGCAACCGCTCTATCACGCGCCTGAGCATAGGTTTTCCTCCTACCTCAATCAGAGCCTTCGGACAACTATCCGTGAGCGGGGCCAGGCGCGTACCCAGGCCCGCAGCAAATATCATAGCCTTCATAAAGTCACCTCTATACCCTGTTCCCTATGGCGAAGAAGCACCCTCACCTGAGGGAACTTCTCCTTGATATGTTCCGCCGTGTGCTGTGCCGAATACACACTTCTGTGCTGCCCGCCCGTGCATCCGTAGCTCACCATAAGCGAGTTGAACCCGCGGCTCAGATAGTTGTCTATCGCGGCATCCACAAGGCTGTAGCATGAGTCGAGGAAACGGCCTATCTCTCCCCTGGCTTCCAGAAAGTCTATCACCTCACGGTCAAGCCCGGTCAGACTTCTGTACTCCTCATACCTCCCCGGATTGTCCATAGCCCGGCAATCAAACACATATCCGCCTCCATTGCCCGAAGGATCCTCAGGAACGCCTTTTTTAAAAGAGAAACTGCTCACCCTCACCGTCAGACCGTCGAAATCATCGGCACGCTCCTCTCGCTTAAGATTTACATCTACAAGCCTCGGCAACAGCTCATTGAGATAAGGGAAATCCCCTATCCCCTCATCCAGAAGAGTCCTTAGATTGCGTAAAGCAAGCGGGATGCTCTGAAGGAAATGCGGCTTCCGTTCAAACCGCCCCCTCAGCCCATAGGCACCCAGCACCTGCAGCGTACGCACAAGAGCCATGCTCCTCACCTGCCGTTTCAGCATCTCCGCATCCACATCGTCATATCTGCGGGCCTCGTCGGCATACGCGTCGATCAGCCTCTCGCGCAACTCATGTGAAAAACCGGCCTTAGCCTGCCACAAAAATGATGCCAGATCATAAGCCGAAGGCCCACGCCGGCCACCCTGATAGTCTATGAAGTACACTTCCCCATCCTTCACCATCACATTGCGCGACTGAAAATCGCGGAGCATAAACCGGCTCTCGTTCCTGGTGACACGGTCAACATCCTCAGCAAGCCTCACCATATCCGCCTCAAGCCTCGGCTCGCTGTAAGGGAGACCTGAAGTGTTAAGGAATGAATATTTGAAATAATTGAGATCCCACATCACCGACTGGCGGTCAAACGATTCCACAGGGAAACACTTCGTATAATCCATCCCCTCCGACCCCTCGTAATGGAACCGTGCAAGAGCCCTCACAGCCTTCTCAAGCAAAGCCTCATCCCCCTTGAGCGCAAACAGGGACACATCCCCGAGATCGCTCACAAGATAGCACATCCCGTCGTCGCTCACAGCAAGCACACGTGGCACAGGAAGGCCCTTGCTGTCAAAATGACGCGAAAGATAAATGAAAGCCTCATTCTCACGGCAGTCCGTCCCGGCGACACCGATCAGCGAGTGACCACCGTCCCCGTCGGAAAGCCTGTAATACCTCCTGCTTGAACCGGCAGGAGTAAGCAGCTTCACCAGCCCCGCATCCCTTCCGGTATATTCCCTATATAGTTCTTTCAGCTGTTTCAAATTTATCATTTCTATTTTCAGTTTCGGTTTTGCCGCCGCAGATCATAAGATGCCGCTGCAAATCTAAGGTATCCACAAAAATAATAAGAATAGTTCAAATGCTGAGAAAAAATTCCTTAAATTTGCAATGTGGAAACTATTACCAACAGCATATGCAGATTCGTAGCTTCGCTTGACGAGCGCAAACACCGCCGCAAGGAAGGAGCATTCAAAGCCGAAGGCACAAAATGTGTCCTCGACACCATGCCACATTTCAATCTTCGCGCACTCTACGCCACTGAAGAATGGCTCGCAGAGCATCCCGAAGCATCATCGCACCTTTCGGTCAGGACCTCGCGCGCCGATCTGCGCAGGATGTCCTCTCTCACCACACCGGCCGACGTCATCGCAGTCTACGACATACCACTGCGCACGCTCGACCCCCAATGCGCATCCTCATCCCTCGTTCTCGCCCTCGACACCATCCAGGACCCCGGCAACCTCGGCACCATCATACGCGTAGCCGACTGGTATGGCATCACCGACATCATATGCTCGCGCGAGACCGCCGACTGCTACTCTCCAAAAGTAATACAGGCCACAATGGGATCAATATCACGCGTCTCAGTCCACTATTGCGACCTCCCGTCCACCATACAGGAGATGAACCCACCCCATGTCTACGGCACATTCCTCAACGGCGAGGACATCGACACAGCCCATCTCTCCGACTGCGGCATCATAGTCATCGGCAACGAAGGCAACGGCATATCAGCACCCGTGGCAGCCACCGTGTCATCGCGCATCACCATCCCGTCATTCCCCCCCGGACGCCCCACCGGCGAATCACTCAACGCCGCAGTGGCAACAGCCATAACCATCTCCAAATTCAGGTCAAAACGATGAAGACAGTCAAGACAGTATGGTTCTGCAACAACTGCGGAGCGGAATCACCAAAATGGGTAGGACGATGCCCGGCATGCGGTGAGTGGAACACCATGGTCGAGGAGAAAGTGCTTCCGGAAAAGAAATCCCGCACCCCCGGGCCACACTCATCCTCACGCCTGTCAGCCCCGGTCCCTGTGTCGGAAATAGCCACCGACGACGAACCGCGCATCAAGATGCCCTCCTCAGAACTCAACCGCGTCCTGGGCGGAGGCCTCGTGCCCGGAAGCATCATCCTCATAGGAGGAGAGCCCGGCATAGGCAAATCCACCCTCGTGCTCCAGAACATACTCTCCATCAAATCACGCACCATACTGTACGTCTCAGGCGAGGAAAGCGCGAAACAGATCAAGATGAGAGCCGACCGCATCGGACGTCCGAGCGACAACGTCTTCATAGTCTGCGAGACATCACTCGAAAATATCGAAAGCCACATAGAAAAGACCCAGCCGGGCCTCGTCATAGTTGACTCCATACAGACCATCGCCTCCGACACCCTTGAATCAGTGGCCGGCAGCGTATCACAGGTCCGCGAATGCGCATCCAGGCTGCTGAAATACGCAAAGGAATCCTCCGTACCCGTAATGCTCATAGGCCACATCACCAAGGACGGAAATCTCGCAGGGCCCAAAGTGCTCGAGCACATAGTTGACGCCGTGCTGCACTTCGAAGGTGACGGACAGCACATCTACCGTCTGCTCCGCGCCATCAAGAACCGATTCGGATCCACATCCGAGCTCGGCATATACGAAATGTGCCAGCGTGGCCTGCGCGAAGTCAAAAACCCCTCCGAGATGCTCCTCTCCACCCACACCGACGGCGATGACCTCTCAGGCATATCCATAGGCGTGACCATGGAAGGCATACGCTCATTCCTCATCGAAGTCCAGGCTCTCGTGTCGACAGCGGCCTACGGCACCCCCCAGCGGTCAGTCAACGGATTCGACTCCAAGCGCATGAACATGCTCCTTGCCGTCCTCGAAAAACGCGCCGGATTCAAGCTCGCCGCCAAAGACGTGTTCCTCAACATAGCCGGAGGCCTAAAAGTCAACGATCCCGCGCTCGACCTTGCCGTAATAAGCTCCATACTCTCCAGCAACATCGACATACCGATCCCCCACACCACATGCATCACAGGCGAAGTCGGGCTCTCCGGAGAAATCAGGCCCGTAGGGCGCATAGAGCAACGCATACGCGAAGCCGAAAAACTCGGCATGGACACCATGCTTATCCCCCGAGGCAACCTGAAAGGCATAGACACCTCCTCATTCAGCATACGCATCATCGAGATAGCTAAAGTCGAGGAAGCACTGCGCACACTATTCGCCTGACACCCCACCCACATCATCATTTCAGCATCCCAAACTTTTCACTTGCGAAAATTGAATAAAATAGCTAATTTTGCCGCGGAAAAGCAATAACACAATATTCTAATTTAAGGTAAAAATGAGAAAAAACATCGTTGCAGGCAACTGGAAGATGAACACCACCCTGCCCGAAGGTATCAAGCTCGCCGAGGAGGTCAACACCGCCCTCGCAGCCGCCACACCCAAGTGTGACGTAATCATCTGCGTCCCCTTCACCCACCTTGCATCCATCAACAACGTCATCGACAAAAATAAACTCGGTCTCGGAGCCGAGAACTGCGCCGACCACAAGAGCGGAGCATACACCGGCGAAGTTTCAGCCCCCATGGTAGCATCAACCGGTGCTAACTACGTGATACTCGGACACTCAGAGCGTCGCCAATACTACGGCGAGACCTCCGAGACACTGCGCGAGAAAGTCCGTCTCGCACTTGACAACAACCTCACCCCGATATTCTGCATAGGCGAAGTCCTCGAAGAGCGTGAGAACGGAACATTCTTTGATGTCGTGAAAGCTCAGATCGAAGAAGGTCTGTTCAACCTCGCCGCCGATGAATTCGGCAAGATCATCCTCGCCTACGAACCCGTATGGGCCATCGGAACAGGCAAGACTGCAACCGACGACCAGGCACAGGAGATGCACGCCTTCATACGCAAAACCATCGCCGACAAATACGGATGCGAAGTCGCCGACAACACATCCATCCTCTATGGCGGCAGCTGCAAGCCCACCAATGCCAGGCAGCTTTTCGCCAAGCCTGATGTCGACGGCGGTCTCATCGGTGGCGCAGCCCTCCAGGCCGAGTCATTCATGGGCATCGTGAATGCATTCTAAACACACCCCACCCCATAAAGGGTACAAGGCGGTCATCATACCGTCCTTGTACCCTTCACAACACTAAAGACCCCCAAGCACACCACCATGCGTCTACTATCAATAGCATTAAGCCTCACCGTCACCTCCGCAACATGCATCAACGCCGAGGAGACAACTGCGGCCGACTCAACAATAGTCAGCCACATCACAGCAGGGACATCCAATGTCATAACCCAGCCGGAGGCCTTGCTCAAACGCTTACTGCCGATAATCGACCCCTCGGAAGAGGAAGAGAACCACGACGAGCATTCACGCCCGATAGGTGGGCGCATGGCAGGCTACCGCGTACAGGTGTTCAGCGACAACAATGTGCGCACAGCCAAAGCCGAGGCATCATCCAAGCAACGGGTCATATCGGCACGGTTCCCGCAATATCAGACCTACGTACGCTACACCTCCCCTTACTGGCGTCTCAAAGTCGGAGACTTCCGCACCCAGCAGGAAGCCAACGAAGCAGCCGAAGAGCTGCGCAAAGCATTCCCCGCCTACAGCAAAGAGATACGCGTAGTGCGCGACCGCATAAGCCTCCCAAACGACTAAACACATCCTCACTTTGCCATGAGCACTACCACAGGCCTGCCTGAAGATACCATCGAAGAGATTGCGCGCCATTACGCCGCCATCATCACACTTTTAGGAGAAGACATAACCCGCGAAGGGCTTGTCAAAACCCCGATGCGTGCCGCGAAAGCTATGGCATATGCCACACGCGGCTACCGTCAGGACCCTGACGCAGTCATCAACGACGCGATATTCACTCACGAAGGATCAAATATGGTAATAGTACGCGACATCGAATTCTATTCGCTGTGCGAACATCATATATTGCCATTCTTCGGCAAATTATCGATAGGCTACATCCCCGACGGACGCACCATCGGGCTCAGCAAGCTCGCCAGACTTGTCGATTTTTATGCACGCCGCCTTCAGGTGCAGGAACGCCTGACAGCTCAGGTGTGCGATATAGTCATGGAAAAACTCGGAGCAAAAGGAGTCATAGTCACATGCACCGCCGACCATCTGTGCATGAAGATGCGCGGAGTCGAAAAACAGCTCCCCGCAACGACCACCGTGGAGACCGCAGGGGTATTTTCCGAATCACCCACTCTGCGCGAAGAATTTTTCAACGCCATTTCATCCGGAAGATAAGACTCCGCCCTCCTCTGCCAACCCCACCTTCTCTGCATTTACCTAAATTTAGTAAAATTCACATAATCCGCATCCTCCCTGCCGAAGGATGTGTTAAACCCTCGTGTCATTTAACCAAATAGAGTTAAAGCACTTGTATAAAGCGCATTAATGTCGTAACTTTGTAATGCGAAAACATATACACACAATCCATGAAATAACAGATACTGACTACACACCAATCCCTAATCTATAATCTGACTCCAACTTAAAAACATACCCAACTCCCATCAACACCTAATAATTGCTATCAACGCTTGATGAATCAAAGCAAAAAAGTATACCGATAATTAGAATTGATGATTATAATTACCGGGGCACCTTCCGCGTGATGCAGAGGGTGCCCCAACCTATTTCATTCGTCACGCAACAGCTATCTCAGTCTGAGCGAAACCACATTCTCCACATGCTGGGTGTGGGGGAACATATCGACAGGCTGCACAGCCGTTATATCATATTTCTCATACAGCAAAGCAAGATCACGGGCCTGCGTGGCAGGATTGCAGCTCACATAGACAATCCTCTCGGGAGCCGCATCCAGAATCACCTTCACCACATCCTCATGCATGCCTGCACGAGGTGGATCCACAATCATCACGTCAGGACGTCCATGCGCGGATATGAACTCGGCATTCAGCACATCCTTCATATCACCGGCATAGAACTCCGTGTTACCCAGCCCGTTTGCTTCGGCATTGATCTTTGCATCCTCTATGGCCTCGGGCACATATTCTATACCGACAACATGGCGGCAGCTTCTGGCAAGGAACAGAGCTATGGTTCCCGTCCCCGTGTAGAGGTCATATACAAGCTCATCCCCCTTAAGCCCGGCAAACTCCCTGGCCACACTGTACAGACGGTAAGCCTGTCGCGAATTGGTCTGATAAAATGACTTAGGACCTATCCTGAACCTTAGCCCCTCCATATCCTCCTCGATGTAACCGCGTCCCCTGTAGCACACCGTGTCAAGATCACCGATGGTGTCATTGACTTTAGTATTGACCACATACTGAAGGGATGTTATTTCAGGAAACTCCGAAGCGACGGCATCCATGAGCATCTTTATCTTGGCTTCATCGTCCTCACCGACCTGCATCACCACCATGCTCTCCCCTGTCGAGGCTATGCGCACCATAAGTGTGCGCAGGAATCCATGGTTCTCTCTGAGATCATAGAACTCAAGGCCGGATCTCTTGCCGAAATCCTTTATGAACGTGCGTATCCTGTTGCCCAGATCATCCTGTAGATGGCATGCCTTTATATCAAGCACCTTGTCAAACGCACCCGGTATATGGAACCCCGCCGCACGGCGGTCAGCAAACTCCTCCCCTGAGCGAAGCTGGTCAAAAGTAAGCCACATCTTCGACGAGAAAGTGTACTCCATCTTATTGCGGTACTCCCATATCTCCTCCGAGCCAAGTATGGGAGAGATCTCAGGGAACGGAATCTTGGCTATCCTCTCCAGAGCATCCTTAACCTGCTTCTGCTTGCATTTCAGCTGAAGTTCATACGGCAGATGCTGCCAGCGGCAGCCGCCGCATATGCCGAAATGCTCGCAACGTGGAGCCTGCCTTACAGGCGACGGAGTCACCATGCGCTCTATATGCCCCTCGGCATAGCTGCTCTTTTTGCGGTCGAGCTTCACGTCCACCACATCGCCCGGAGCACCAAACGGTATGAACACCACCATATCATTGACACGGGCCAGAGCATTTCCCTCCGCAGCCACATCAACTATCTCCACTCCCTCAAGCACAGGGAGCTCCTTGCGTTTTCTACTCATCTATTTCGCTTGTGTTATTTCATAACAAAAGTATAAAATAGGCGATACTCCACCAATCCGCCATAATTAATTTTAATCATTTTTAACCATGCCACGCACCCTGTCCATCATTAAAATAATAGGTCCGGATGCCCCTACATTGGGAAAAATTCATTACCTTTGTGGGTAAATTTGTCGTAAAAAATATCACAATTTCAATTACAGCGATGATTGAAGAAGACCGCATCATTAAGATTGACATCGAAAATGAAATGAAGAGTGCCTACATCGACTACTCAATGTCGGTGATAGTGTCCCGCGCGCTCCCCGACGTGCGCGACGGACTGAAGCCTGTCCACAGGCGTGTGCTCTTCGGCATGAACGAGATGGGCAACACATCCGATAAACCGCATAAGAAATCAGCCAACTGCGTAGGTGAAGTAATGGGTAAGTATCACCCCCACGGTGACTCCTCCATATATGGTACCGTAGTACGCCTTGCCCAGCCATGGGCCATGAGATATTGCCTTGTCGACGGCCACGGCAACTTCGGATCGGTCGACGGCGACGGCGCGGCTGCCATGCGTTATACCGAAGTACGTCTTGCCCGGCTCGGTGAAGAGATGCTCTCCGACATTGACTCCGACACCGTTGATTTTCAGCCCAACTATGACAACTCCCGCCAGGAACCGGTGGTCCTCCCCACAAGATTCCCCAACCTGCTCGTAAACGGTGCTTCCGGCATAGCCGTAGGCATGGCGACAAACATGCCTACCCACAACCTGTCCGAGTCCATAAACGCATGTATCGCATATCTTGAGAATCCGGAGATCGATATTCCCGGCCTCATGAAATACATCCCCGCGCCCGACTTCCCCACCGGCGGAACCATATACGGCTACAACGGTGTAAAGGAGGCATACGAGACGGGCCGCGGACGCATAGTGATACGTGCCAAAGCCGAGATCGAAGCCGAGGACAATCACGAGAACATCATCGTGACCGAAATCCCCTACAACGTCAACAAGGCCGAGCTGATATCCTACATAGCAGACCTCGTCACTGAAAAGAAACTCGACGGCATAGCCGACATAAACGACGAGAGCAACTACAAGGGTATGCGCATAGTCATAAAGCTCAAGAGCGACGCCAATTCCAATGTCGTCCTCAACAAGCTCTACAAGATGACACAGATGCAGGCATCCTTCAGCGTGAACAACGTCGCGCTCGTCAACGGCCGACCCAAGACACTCAACCTTAAGGAACTTATCAGCGAATTCGTAGCACACCGCCACGAAGTCGTGATAAGGCGCACACGGTTTGACCTGCGCAAGGCACAGGAGCGCGCCCACATACTCGAGGGACTGATCATAGCGTCACAGAACATCGACGAAGTGATCAAGATCATCCGCGCGGCCGCCGACACCAACGAGGCACGCGAGAAACTCAAAGAAAGATTCTCGCTCACCGACCCGCAGACAGCCGCCATCGTCGAGATGCGTCTGCGACAGCTCACCGGACTGGAGCAGGACAAGCTGCAGGCCGATTACGAAGCACTCGAAAAAGAGATCGCACGCCTTGAGCTAATCCTCTCCGACGAAACCGTATGCCGTGCGGTGATCCGCGACGAGCTTATCGAGATCCGCGACAAGTACAGCGAGCCGCGCCGGACCAACATCGATTATACCGCAGGAGACTTCAATGCCGAGGATTTCTACGCCGATGACGACATGATCATCACCATATCCCATCGCGGATACATCAAGCGCACCCAGCTCAGCGAATTCCGTGCGCAGAACCGAGGCGGAGTAGGAGCAAAGGGATCCGACACACGCGACGAGGACTTCATAGAGCACATATATCCGGCCTCGATGCACAACTACATGCTGTTCTTCACACAGAAGGGCCGCTGCTACTGGCTCAAAGTCTATGAGATACCCGAAGGAGCGAAGAACTCCAAGGGACGAGCCATACAGAACATGCTCAATATCGAGCCCGACGATGCCATCAAGGCATTCATATGCACCAAGAACCTTGGAGACGAGGAATTCGTGAACACCCACAACCTCGTGTTCGCCACCAAGAAAGGCGTGATCAAAAAGACAAGCCTCAAGGCTTATTCACGCCCGCGCGCAAAAGGTGTAAACGCCATAATAATACGTGAGGGCGACGAACTGCTCAGCGTGGAAATGACCGACGGCAACAGCGAGATCCTGATGGCAAACCGCAACGGACGCGCCATACGATTCCACGAAAGCAAGGTCCGCGAGATGGGACGCATGTCCACAGGCGTACGCGGCATGGCTCTTGACGGGGACGACGATGAAGTAGTCGGTCTAATATGCATGCCGGCCGACACCATCAACAATGTGATGGTGCTCAGCGAGCGTGGCTACGGCAAGCGCACAGCCCTGGACGTTGATGTAGAGGTCGACGGAAAGATAGAGCGCATGCCGGTTTACCGCATCACCAACCGAGGCGGAAAGGGTGTGCGCACAATGAACATCACCGAACGCACCGGCCGCCTTGTGGCAATCGAAAGCGTCAATGACGGAAACGACCTCGTGATAATCAACAAGAGCGGCATCACGCTCCGCATACACGTAAGCGACATCAAGGTGCAGGGCCGCGCCACACAGGGCGTGCGCATCATCAACCTCGACAAGCGTGGCGACTCCATAGCCTCCGTATGCTGCGTTGACTCCGATCCCGAGGAAGAGGTGACTGAAGTCGAAGCCCAGGATGAAATCCCCGAAGAACTTATCGACGATACCGCAGCCGACGATGCCGATGAGGTCGAGGAAATCGATGAGGAAGAAACCGCTTCCGATGATCAGCCGGAAGAATAGACACTGAATCTTTCCAAATCTCAAATTGTAAAAAATATCTACCAATTCTAATAACCTATTTATTATGAAAAAGATCTGCGTCCTGACACTCGGCCTACTCGCCGCAGCGTCCATGTCAGCCCAGACAGCCACCGTAAAGGAAGCTGAAAAGGCTTTTAAGGGTGTTAACTCTTATAGCAGCTATCAGAATGCCGTAAAGGCAATAACCCCGGCATTCTCCAACCCGGAAACCTCGGGCAATGCACAGACCTTCTGGATCCCCGGCAAGGCCGGCTTCAAACTCTATGATGACATGTACGGTCAGAAGATCATAGGCAAGGAAGTCAACCTCGACGACATGGGATCTGCCCTCCTCGACGGCTACAAATATGCCCTCGACGCCCTCAAAGTTGACACAGTGATCGACAAGAAAGGCAAGCCCAAGACCAAGTTCTCCAAGGAGATCGTGAGCACCATCGCAAGCCACCACAACGATTTCGCCAATGCCGGATCGGCTTTCTGGGATTCAAAGAATTACCCCAAAGCCTATGAGGCATTCATGGCCTACGTAGAAATACCCAACAACAAGAGCCTCGGCGAGGCTGCACCCAAAGCCCTCCCCGACACCATCGCCGCACAGATGGCTTATTACGCCGGTCTTGCCGCATGGCAGGCTGAAAAGCTCCCTGAAGCAGCATCTGCATTCGAGGAGATGATGCGTATAGGATACGACGACATGGCCGCCTATGACTATGCCTACTCAGTGGCTTATCAGATGAACGACGAAGCCAAGAAACTCGAATACTCCAAGATCGCTTTCAACAAATTCGGCACAGCCAAGCCCGATTTCCTCCAGCGCATCATATCGTCATACATCAACGACAAGAAATATGACGAGGCCCGCGAGCTCCTTGAGAAGGCTATTCAGGCCGATCCCAAAAACGGCACTTACTACTATCTCATCGGTGTACTGTACGACGACAAGGGCGACAAGGAAAAGTCACAGGAATCATTCAGGAAAGCCGTGGAGATCGACCCCGAAAATGCAATGGCAAACTTCAGCTACGGCACATCTCTCATTCAGCAGTACGAGCGTCTTGACGAAAAGACCGGCGACATGAGCCAGGCCGACTACAACAAGTATCGCGCCGAGACAATGAACCCGCTCCTTAAAGAGGCATCCATCTATCTTGAGAAAGCCTATAAACTCGACGACACAATGACCAATGCCCTCACCAACCTTAAGATCGTGTACTACAATCTCAACGATGGTGAAAACCTCAAACGTGTCGAGAATCTTCTCCTTTAATACCGAAGATTGAGAGAACATCGGCACTCTCATTAAAACAATCGCATACATAGGGAGGGTGTGTCAGGAATAACAATGCATGACACACCCTCCTGTTTATTAAACCTCACGCCATATACGCGCCCATCACCGCCACTATACAATGTCAACGCTCGACCAATTTGACTCCGCGATCACTATCTGCCGTGACATATTCTCCAAGAAGCTCCGTGACTACGGAGCCTCATGGCGCATAATGCGCCCGCGATCCATTACCGACCAGCTCTACATCAAGGCAAAACGCATCCGCACTCTCGAAGAGGAAGATGCCATGATCGACGAGGGGATACTCGGCGAATTCATCGCAATAATAAATTACGGGCTAATGGGGCTGATACAGCTGCAGATAGGATACGCCGACTCTGCCGACATAACGCCTGAAAAAGCCCTGGAACTATACAATGACAAAGTGCAGACAGCCCGCGATCTCCTCGCTGCAAAGACCCACGATTATGGTGACGCATGGCGCGGAATGAGGATAAACTCATATACTGACTTCATACTTACAAAGATACAGCGCGTCAAAGAGATCGAAGGCAATTCCGGACGCACTATCGTATCCGAAGGCATCGACTCCAATTACCTTGACATAATAAATTATGCCGTCTTCGCAGTCATCAAACTCACCCAGGAAGCCCGGTCTTGACAGGCTGTTCCACCCGGTAGCAGTATGGGTGCTCAGGATCCTCATCGGAGGAGTGTTCATTCTCTCAGGTTTTGTAAAAGGTATAGACCCCTGGGGAAGTGTCATAAAACTCACGGAGTACTTCACCGTGTGGGGATGGAACCTGCCCGGCTCCCTGATAGCCTGCGCGGCATTCGCCCTCGGAGTCTATGAATTTGTATGGGGATGCCTGCTCCTGCTCGGATGCTACCGCAGAGTGTCCGTGTGGGCCCTCACGGCAATGATGGCGTTCATGTTGCCTCTGACTCTCTACATTGCTGTTGCATCTCCCGTCGACGACTGCGGATGCTTCGGAGACTTCATTATAATATCCAACACTGCCACTTTCATCAAGAATATTTTCATATCGGCAGGACTCATATATCTCCTATTTTTCAACATAAGGGTCGGCGGTGCCTTCATCCCCTACATACAGTGGATAGTAGGAGGTCTCGTCACCATATATATTCTTGCCATTGAACTATATGGCTACAATATACAGCCGCTGATCGACTTCCGCCAATATTCGATAGGCACCTCTCTCGTTCCGGCGGATGACAGCGAAGAGGATGACTCAGGGACAACGACCTATGAGTTCACATATTCCAAGGACGGTGTAGAGAAGGCATTCACTATTGATTCGCTGCCTGATTCCACATGGACGTTCGTAAGCCGCCGGCTGACAGGAGGAGAAGTAATCTCAACCGACGGGTTCACAATCCTTGAGGACGGTGAGGACGTCACAGCCGACCTGATCGATCCCGACACCGAGCAATTTATCATCACCATACCCGACATTGACAATGTCGATCTCTCATACACATATCTCATCAACGAGTTCAATGATTTCATTACCGGACGCGGAGGATCGCTCATAGCTCTCATAAACAGCGATACCGCCGGACTCGAACGGTGGAAAGACATATCCATGGCGTCCTACCCCATATATCAGGCCGACCCTAAGATGCTCAAGGAACTGGCACGTGGCCATGCCGCACTGGTATATCTCGACCATGGCACAGTGGGGTGGAAACGCACTCTTTCATCCATCGGCTACACATTCGTGACCGAGACTCCGCCTGACAGGCTGATACCTGATCTCGACCCCGACACAGGATACATGCTGAAACTTATCACAGCTCCGTTTGTTATATTCATGCTTATCCTTCTGGCACTTGACCACAGCGGCAAACTGCTCGCATGGCACATATCCCACCGCCGCAAACTCAAATCCAAAAAGCAATAGACTATGCGCTGGGACACTCTGATATCAGATAAACGGCTCGGACTTGAGCACTACCACGATCCAAAGCACGGGGCGCGCAATGACTTCCAGCGCGACTTCGACCGGCTCGTGTTCTCTTCACCATTCCGGCGTCTGCAGAACAAGACACAGGTGTTTCCGCTTCCGGGAAGCATCTTTGTTCACAACCGGCTGACTCACAGCCTTGAAGTGTCATGCGTAGGACGTTCGCTCGCGCGTGAGGTAGCCATACGTCTGCGTTCACGCTACGAAAATGATCCGGCCATCCTCGACAGCCTCAGCTATATAGGCGACATAGTTGCCGCCGCATGCCTTGCCCATGACCTCGGCAATCCTCCCTTCGGGCATTCCGGAGAGAAAGCCATCCAAGCTTACTTCAGCGAGGGCGCGGGAAAAGCTCTTAAAGACAGCCTGTCAGCAAAAGAATGGAACGATCTGATCCATTTCGAAGGCAACGCAAATGCGTTCCGTCTGCTCACACACCGCTTCAACGGACGCAGGCAAGGAGGCTTCGCCATGACATATTCAACACTCGCCTCCATAGTGAAATACCCGTTTGAATCATCTCTGGCCGGCGACCATGGCAAATTCGGATTCTTCACATCGGAAAAAGACGATTTTGTAAAAGTGGCCGAAGAACTTGGAATGCACCCCATGCATGGAAGCGACGGAGAGATAAAGTATGCCCGCCACCCGCTCGTCTACATAGTCGAGGCTGCCGACGACATATGCTACGAGATAATGGACATAGAGGACGCTCACAAGCTCCGCATACTTTCCACCGATGAGGTCATACCGCTCTTGCTCGGATATTTTGATGACGCACGCCGGGCGCACATAAAGAGCGTCATGGAACGTGTGGATGACCCGAATGAGCGCATAGCATATCTGCGTTCATGCATCGTGGGGCTGCTTGTAGAAAAGTGTGCCGACGCATTCGCCTCCCATGAGGAAGAGATACTCGGCGGCACTTTCAAAGGATCGCTCCTCGACCACATAACGCCGCTGGAACAGGAAGGATACCGCAGATGCGAGGAACTGTCATGGAAGAAGATCTATTGCGCGAGTGATGTCGTGGAGATCGAACTGGCGGGAACACGCATCATATCATTCCTTATCGACGAACTTGTCAAGGCGGTATGCAACCCGTCACTGAACTACTCACGACTACTTCTTGCCAAAGTGCCTGAGCAATACGAAATCGCCTCACCCTCTCTCTACGGGAAGATACAGGCCGTGCTCGACCACATCTCCGGCATGACCGATGTATATGCTCTTGATCTTTACCGAAGGCTGAATGGCATGAGCCTAAAAATCAACAATTGACAATGATACATCTCAAGCGACACTTCATACTGTTTGCCACCCTTGTCTCGGCACTTTTAGCATCGGCGATGGCCGTCGATGAAGTGCCGAATGTGCACCTCTCCTCCAGGGCACGCTATGTGACAAATCCATCCGGTGTACTTTCCGAGGCGGCCGTCAGCCGGCTCGATGACGCCATAGCCGGACTTTGGGACAAGACATCGGTGGAAATGGTAGTGGTGGCGATCGACAGAATTGACCCGTCAATGTCGCCGGAGGAATTCGCCACAGCTCTTTTTGAAAGATGGGGCATAGGGAAAAGCGACAAGGACAACGGGCTGCTGCTGCTGATATCACGTGACGACCGGGCCGTGCAGATCCGCACAGGCTACGGCCTCGAAGGCGTCGTGCCCGACATAATAGCCGGACGCATCATACGCGACGAAATCATACCCCGCTTCCGTGAAGGCGACTATGACGGAGGCACCGAGGCTGCTGTCAGCCGGCTCTCGGATGTGATACTCGATCCGAGTGTACGTGACGAACTCATGTCGGCACATGAAAACGACCGGCAGAAAGCTTTATCCGACGGTTTTGACGGAGAAGAGGTATTCTCATTCTTTATCAGATTCGCCGCCATCATAGCCCTTGTGATGCTTACTGTCATAATTTATTACATCAGAGCCTCAAGGAACATGGACGATGTGGAACGCTGGCGTTATCTCAACACTCTTTGGGTCCCTGCCGCAATAGTGGCGTTCGCCACTCTCGGCATAGGTGTCATACCGTTCGCGCTCCTGTCATGGAAGATGCACCGTGTGCGACGTCACAAACGCATGTGCACCCACTGCGGCACAAGAATGGAACTGATCGACGAGGTCCACGACAACGACTATCTGACACCGGCGCAGGATCTTGAAGAAAGGCTGAAATCAGTGGACTATGATGTGTGGCACTGTCCAAAGTGCGCACAGACCGACATATACCCTTATGTCAACCGTTCCGCCAACTATATTGAATGCCCCAACTGCCATGCCCGCACCATGACACTGTCCGACAGGCGCATACTTCGTCAGCCTACATCACGCAGAGAGGGCGAAGGCGTTGACATATATTATTGCCGCAACTGCGGCAACCACCACCAGAAACGCTTCGGCATAGAACGCAAACCCGACATGGAAGCGGCAGCGGCAGGAGCCATTCTCGGAAGCATGCTCGGAGGCCGACGCGGAGGTTTCGGCGGTGGCGGTGGATTCGGCGGAGGCTCCTTCGGAGGAGGGTCGACCGGCGGAGGCGGAGCAGGCGGTTCCTGGTAACAGACAGGACAGGCATATTCACACGCAATTACACATCAAGCACATTTTACACCTTACACCGACAGCACCTTGATAACACAAATAGCAGACTTCCTGTGCGGCTATCCGCTCTTCATACTCCTTATAGGGGGTGGATTCTTCCTGTTCTTCTATTCAGGGATGGTATCCCTGCGGCACATTCCGAGCGCGATGCGGGTGCTGCGCGACAGGCAGAGCCGGGAATCCGGCAACCAGATATCATCCTTGCAGGCTCTTGCATCGGTAGTGGCCGCCACCGTAGGGATGGGCAACATAGCCGGCGTGGCCATAGCCCTTGTGATGGGCGGTCCGGGTGCGATATTCTGGATGTGGGTGAGCGCGCTCGTAGGCATGTCAACAAAATTCCACGAGGGAGTGCTCACGACACGCTATAAAGTATCGCTCCCTGACGGCACACCGGCAGGAGGCACCATGCATATAATAGACCGCGGTCTCGGCCCGCGATGGCACTGGCTGGCATTGACATTCGCCGTAGCCGGGATGTTCGGCACGCTGTGCATCATGAATGCCAATCAGCTCACCGAAGCTGTGGTCACGACCTTCACCACGCCTCAATGGCTGAGTGAAAGCCGCATGATATGCACGATTGCATCGTCGTGGGGATGGTCACCTGCCAGCGTGTTCAGGCTTTTTGTAGGGCTGTCTATAGCTGCCGTTGTCACACTCGTGGTCATAGGCGGAGTCAGAAGAATAGCCCGTGTAGCCACATGGCTTGTGCCGTTCATGGTGGGGATATACTTCCTGAGCGTACTCTATATAGTTGCGACCCACATTTCAGAAGTCCCGGGCGTGTTCCGCCAGATATTTTCCGAAGCATTCAATCTGCGGGCCGGATGGGGAGCCTTGACAGGTATAGCCATAATAGGAGCCCGACGTGCCGCACTCGTAAATGATGCAGGCGTCGGCACCGCAACCATAATGCACGGCGCATCGACCAACACCGACCCGGCCCGTGAAGGACTTATAGCCATGCTCGGTCCGGGCATCGACTCTGGCCTCGTGTGCACCCTCACGGCTCTTGCCATACTGCTGTGCGGAGACATAGAGGCGGCAGATGGCATAAAAGGGCTTGAAGTGGCCATGGGGGCATTCGGCAAAGCCATACCTTACGGAGAATACCTGCTCATGCTCATAGTGCTGTGTTTCGCGCTGTCATCAATGTTCAGCTACAGCTTCTACGGTCGCCGGTGTGCCGCCTATCTTTTCGGCGAGAAACACGCACGGGCCTACACATGGTTCTTCATTGCCACAATAGTGGTGTTCGCTGTCATACCTCTCGGGATCGCCGTCGGATTCTGCGACCTGTTCTACGCGCTGATGGCATTCCCCACTATGCTGACACTATTGCTGATGCGCAAAGAAGTCAGAGGGGAGATCAAAAAGTTTTCAACAATTTAACACGTTTTGTTACTCTCCGGCATTGATTTTCCGAAGATTTTTGGTTACTTTGCAGATAAATTGCCATGGCTCTGCTCTCACACAGTCAGGAGCCTGACAGATATACCGAAGATATGGGTAAAATCATCGCTATAGCCAATCAGAAAGGGGGTGTCGGCAAAACCACCACCACGATCAATCTGGCGGCGTCACTCGCCGCCGAGGGTAAGCGCACCCTCATCATCGACGCCGACCCTCAAGCAAATGCAACATCCGGTTACGGGATTGATCCCAAGGCAATGCCTTCATCGATCTACGAATGCCTTGTGGACGACTACCCTATTGACGGCTCCCAGGTGCCGACATGCTGTGAAGGACTCGACCTCGTGGGTTCGCGCATAGACCTCGCCGGAGCAGAAATAGAGCTGATCAACAAACCCGCCCGCGAGAACGTGCTCAAGAGAGCGATCGCACCGATAGCCGACAGATACGACTACATACTCATCGACTGCTCTCCGTCGCTCGGACTGATAACTGTCAACGCGCTCACAGCGGCCAATTCAGTCATCATCCCCGTTCAGGCGGAATATTTCGCGCTTGAGGGCATTACCAAACTGCTTAACACCATACGCATCATAAAGTCACGGCTCAACCCCACTCTCGAGATCGAAGGTTTCCTCCTGACAATGTACGATGCCCGTCTGCGCCTCGCCAACCAGATATATGAGGAACTAAAGGGCCATTTCGGGCCTATGGTGTTCGACAGCGTGATACCGCGCAACATACGCCTAAGCGAAGCTCCGAGCCACGGGCTGCCGGTGATACTATACGACCCGACATCGCGAGGATCGACATCCCATATAGCCCTCGCAAAAGAACTCATAGCGAAAAATTCTTGACGCGACAATCCCTGCGACACTGAACATTGACACATACAGACTAATAGATCCCCAATCATGTCAGCACCAAAGCGACCCGCGCTCGGACGCGGACTCGATTCACTCATAGCCATGGACGATGCGCCGGCACGCGACGCATCGGCTATCAACGAGATAGAACTCTCGCGCATCTCCCCTAACCCTGACCAGCCCCGAAGCATATTCGATGAGGAGGCTCTCGAGGAGTTGAGCCGGTCAGTAAAAGAATTCGGGATAATACAGCCGATATCCTTACGCAAGACCGGTCCGGACACCTACCAGATTATAGCCGGAGAGCGTCGATACCGTGCCGCACTGATGGCAGGCCTCACCACAGTCCCGGCATACATCCGCACTGCCGACGACGCCCTTGTGACTGAGATGGCCCTCATAGAGAACATACAGCGCGAGGATCTCAACGCAATAGAGATCGCCCTCACTTTCAAAAAACTCATTGACCGTTATGAGCTGACACAGGAACGCCTGAGCGAGCGCATCGGCAAAAAGCGAGCCACCATAGCAAACTTCATACGGCTCCTGCGTCTGCCGGCAGAAGTCCAGCTCGGACTTCGTGACCGGCGCATCGACATGGGTCACGCACGCGCCCTGCTCAGCATCGACGATCCAAAACTTCAACTGAAATTATACAACGAAATCCTACGGCTGGGGCTGTCTGTAAGGCGTGTCGAAGAACTCGCCAAAAAGCTCAGGGAGGCCGGTCAGAGTGAAGAAATCAATGCCGGGAAGGAGGCAAAAAGGTTTTCTAACAAAGATTTCGATATTTTAAGAGACCACCTCTCCCACCGCTTCTCGACCCCTGTAAAGGTGTCATGCGACGCCTCCGGCAAAGGCAAAATATCATTCTCATTTCGTGACGACAATGAACTTCAAAGATTAATTGCTATCTTTGACACTGCAAAACAGTAACCGCCCAATGCAAGCCACAACGGAAACACCCGTGTCATATATCCGCAACCATATTGTGGCTCCGATAATCGCACTTGTCATTGCGCTTGTCGGACCTTTCGGTGTGTGCGCCGAAGAAGCCCCCGCAAACGATAACCCCACAGCGGCATCCACCCCGGGCAACCCGGTCAAACCGACTCCTAACCATCCGGCCAAACCCACACCGAACCGCCCCGTCAAACCCACCCGAGGCAATCGTCCGGTACGTCCCGAACACCGCCACACCTCACCCATCTCCCAGCTGCCTGACTCAATCCCGGTAGGCCAGGAAGTCGAGCTGCCGGCCATGGTTGTCGAGGACAGTGTGTCGGTGTCAGACTCAGGGCTTCACATCATACCTGTCGATTCAATACCCATAGTGAATTCAGCACAGATCGAAAAGACATTCACATTCAATCCCGATCCGACAAGAGCCGTATGGATGTCGGCATTATGCCCCGGACTGGGACAGCTGTACAACCGCCGTTACTGGAAACTGCCCATAGTTGTCGGCGCATTCATGGGGCTTGGATACGCGACCTCGTGGAACAACACCATGCTCCGCGACTACACCACAGCCTACAGCGATATAATGGACAATGACCCCACCACGAAAAGCTACATGGACTTCTTTGCCCCAACCGTCAAGGAGGAGGACCTTGACCGTTCATGGCTCACCAATCTGCTGAGATCACGCAAAAACTATTACCGCCGCAACCGTGACCTGTGCATCATATGCATGATAGGTGTCTATCTGGTAGCCATGGTCGATGCCTACGTTGACGCACAGCTGGCTCACTTCGATATAGCCCCGGACCTGTCGATGGATGTGGCTCCGGCATTGATGAACAGCGACATACGCAACGGCACGTCACGACCGAGCATAGGCTTATACTGGGCCCTTAATTTCTGACCGATCCTTATATCGGCACATAGCCGCCGGACATTCATCACCCCACCCGCCGAACATAGTGCCGTCAACATATTATCCCTGCAATGAAAAAGATCCTTACATCAGTTTTACTCTGTTTCGGCTGTGCCATGATGACACCGGCCGCTAACCTTCCGTCGATACTCGAGCTCCGTCATTCTATCACAGACGACAACATCATAGCTCCCGAAAGTTTTGAGACACAGACACGCCTGCTTGAAGAAAACTTCTATCTGAAGAACTACGTAGTGCCCGGAGTGGATCTTGGAAACTCATACACCGCCACACCCAAGGAATACGAGGAAAGGCTTGCAAAACTGCCGACCATAATAGATCTTCCTTACAATTCCATAGTAAGAAACTATATAGAGATGTACCTTGACCGCAAGCGCGGTCTCGTGGCCGACATGCTCGCACTGCACAATTATTACGGACGGTTCTTTGAGGAAGAGCTTCTCAAAGAGGGGATGCCGCTCGAACTTGAATATCTCCCGGTGATCGAATCCGCAATCAACCCCAATGCCGTCTCCCGAGCAGGAGCCGTAGGGCTATGGCAGTTCATGCCCGCCACGGCAAAAGGTCTCGGGATGGAGATCAACTCACTTGTCGACGAGCGTCGTGACCCCAGAATGTCATCAAGACTCGCAGCACGATACCTGAAACAGCTCCATGACATATATAATGACTGGTCACTCGCCATCGCGGCCTACAATTGCGGTCCGGGCAATGTCAACAAGGCACTCCGCCGCGCCGGAGCCGAAGGGGAAGTGAAAAAGGACTTCTGGGAGATATACAATTTCCTTCCTGCCGAGACACGCGGATATGTCCCCGCATTCATAGCCGCCAATTATGTGATGAACTACTATCGCCACCACGGAATATCACCCACCATAGTGAAGAGGCATCTCACCACCGACACCGTCAGGATCAACCACCACGTACACTTCAACCAGATAGCGGCTGTGCTCAACATACCTGTCGAAGAGATCAGGATGCTCAATCCGCAGTTTCTGAAGGGCCTCATACCGGGCGACTACCGGCCTTACAATCTCACCCTTCCCACTCAGCAGTGTCTCAGCTACATAATGAGCGAGAAGCGTATCCTTGAATATGACAAAGACCTCTATGCGCGCCGCACCACAGCCGAGCCGGGCGGCATAACTTCAGCACCTGACATAGTGTCGGACGGTGGCAAATCCAATCTTGCAAACGCCGAGAGACAGACAGCCAACGCTTCGGTCAACAACGAGATAGCAACGCAGGCAACCGAACGGATAGTGACAAAAAGCCACGTGGTGGAGCGCGGAGAGAACATACGTGACATCGCTAAAATGTATGGAGTCTCGGCAACCGACATAAAGAGATGGAACAAACTCCGCAGAGGTAAAGTCAAAGCCGGAGACATTCTGACAATCGAGGTCGTGGAGCATATCACACCTGATGAAGTGCGTGTCCAGGCCGCTCCGGAAGTCGCACAGGTATTCCCCCATAACGACCAGAAGTCAGACACACATGCCGAGACAGTGTCCTCTTCAAAAAATGTCAGCTCCCCCAAAGCCGTCGAGAAGAAAGAGCAACCCATAGCAAAGAAGAACACCCAGCAGACCAAGGCGGCCCGCACAACGACACACATTGTGAAAAAGGGTGAGACCCTTGACCGTATATCTCGCAAATACGGCACCACAGTAGCCGCAATCCAGGCTGCAAACGGCATGAAAAAGTCCGATACAAGACTGCAGATAAACCAAAAGCTCAAAATTCCTGCCAAGGGCGGCACTCAAAAGAAACCGACCTCACGAAAACGCCGTAGATGAACAACGGACAGCGCACACAGTTCGCCACACGCCTCGGCGTCATAGCCACCACTGTCGGATCAGCGGTGGGTCTGGGCAACATATGGCGTTTCCCCTATGAAGCCGGAGTGCACGGCGGCGGGGCATTCCTGCTCATCGACCTGTTTTTCATATTCATAATAGGGGTCCCTGTGGTGTGTGCCGAATTCATCATAGGGAGGCACACAGGCTCCAATATACGCGGAGCGTTCCGCTCGCTCGCTCCGGGCAAGGCATGGGGATGGGTAAGCTACATAGGCATCACGGCATCCATTCTTATTCTGAGTTTCTACTCTGTGGTGGCAGGATGGACATTGGAGTACACCAGAAGGTCCGTATCCGGATTCGGAGGAATTACGACGCCCGAAGGGCTTCATGACCAGTTTGACACATATGCCTCAAGCGATATCGGGCCTGTTATATGGACGTTGGTATTCCTCGCTGCCAATTACATCATTCTCGTGCGCGGAGTGCAGAAAGGGATAGAAAAGATGAGCAACATACTCATGCCCATGCTGTTCATTATCCTTATAATATTTGTCGCCAATTCGCTCATGATGCCAGGAGCGGCCGAAGGGCTTAAATTCCTCTTCATGCCTGACTTCTCAAAGGTAACACCTACAGTTGTGCTCAGTGCCATGGGACAGGCATTCTTCTCACTCAGCCTCGGGCTCGGCTGCCTCATCACATATTCAAGCTATTTCACCAAGAGCACCCCTCTTGTAAGGACAGCGTTCATCACGGCCGGGCTCGATACATTTGTCGCGATACTTGCCGGCATAATCATATTCCCGGCAGTCTTCACATTCGGTCAGGAGCCTGCGGCAGGACCGAAACTCGTATTCGAGGTACTGCCGTCAATATTCATGCATATCGGCGGAGGAGTGTTCTGGTCCACGCTTTTCTTCTTCCTCCTCTTTCTTGCCTCCATCACCTCCACCATATCCATGGCAGAGATCTCCATAGCATACTTCACTGAAGAATTCAGACTGTCGCGTCGCACCTCCACCGCACTCACCATCGGTATCGCCATGTTTCTCGGCACATTGTGCGCACTCTCCTTCGGGTCGCTGAACTGGCTGAAAGTCTTCGGAATGACAATCTTCAACTTCTTTGACTACTTCTCCTCCAATATACTCCTCCCTGTCGGCGGCATGATCATCTCTCTCTTCGTCGGATGGATACTGGACCGTGGAATCATCAGAAGAGAGCTCCTCGGCAGCCGGCAAATAAGGAACACTTTCAATGTCAGCATAATCGTGTTCTGCCTGCGATGGCTGGCTCCTGTATGCATCGGACTGGTCTTCATATTCGGTCTCGGCATATTCTGATGCATCATCTTGCCTCCCGGACCGCTCCCTCGCAGCACGTGACCGCTCCATGGCCCGGTCAATCTCGGGGAGCAACAACAGATAGGCTGTTTCGGACAGCGGACTGTAGTCATCCAGATTGACCGGTAAACCGTTGAAATAGTTGCACATCATAATGACAACCTCCCTGTTCTCGGGAGACGGCATGACATCGTTGATCCTCATCAACATATCTATGTAAAATTTATCAGAAACAGGCCTTACAGGTTTCTCTTTTTTTGTACGGGGCTTCCTTTTTTCAATTGATGCAGTCATGGTTCCAATTTTTTCAGCAAAATTATACTTCCGGCAATACCAAAATAGTGCGATAATATCACATCGCCCTATAAAATCCCACTTCAAAAAGTGGGATTTTCCATATATTTTACTAATTTTGCCATGCATGTTTCAACTGTTCCTTTCCGGCCTGAACGCCACAAGAGGGATTGACTGCGACATAGCCGACAGAGTGTAACGATAAACCAACCTTAAAACAATAGATCAATGGAAACAAAGCTGATAGAGTGTGTACCTAATTTCAGCGAAGGTCGTGACAAGACCGCTATCAAAGCAATCACCGATGCGATATGCAAAGCATCGTCCGTACGTCTGCTTGACGTTGACCCGGGAGAAGCCACCAACCGCACGGTAGTCACGTTCGTCGGAACCCCCGAAGATGTAATGGAAGCGGCATTCCAAGGAATAAAGAAGGCCGCCGAAGTCATAGATATGAGCAAGCATCACGGCGCGCATCCCCGCATGGGAGCCACCGATGTCTGCCCGTTCGTTCCTGTAAGCGGTGTCACTCTCGAAGAATGTGCCGAACTGTCCCGTCAGCTTGCCCGCAGGGTGGCTGACGAACTGCATATACCGGTTTACTGTTACGAGGCCGCAGCCTTCACTCCTGAACGTAAGAATCTTGCTGTATGTCGAAAAGGTGAATATGAAGGTCTTGCCGACCGTCTCGGCAAACCCGGTAAAGGCGCGGACTTCGGCGACCGTCCCTTTGACGACGAAGTAGCCCGTACAGGTGCTACAGCAATCGGTGCTCGCAATTTCCTCATTGCAGTCAACTTCAATCTCAACACCACATCTACACGCCGTGCCAACGCAATAGCATTTGACGTGCGTGAGAAAGGCCGTCCCATGCGTGAAGGGGGGAAGCCCAACGGCAAACCGCTCAAGGCCGAGGACGGCACACCGCTCATGCAGCCCGGCACACTGCCCTGCACCAAGGCTATAGGATGGTTCATCGACGAATACGGCATAGCACAGGTGTCGATGAACATCACCGATATCACCACCACTCCACTCCATGTGGCATTTGATGAAGTGTGCCGCGCAGCAAATGCCCGCGGAATACGTGTCACAGGCACCGAAATCGTCGGACTTGTGCCCAAGAGTGCCATCATTGATGCCGGCCGATATTTCCTGCACAAACAGCAGCGTTCATCAGGCATACCCGAGAGCGAGATAGTACGTATGGCAGTCAAGTCAATGGGGCTTGACGAACTGAAACCGTTCGATGCAGACGAAAAGATCATCGAGTATCTGATAGCCTCTGACAACGCCGGTGAGAAAAAACTCGTAGATATGACATGCCGCGGTTTTGCCGATGAGACAGCATCCGAATCCCCCGCTCCCGGCGGAGGATCCATATCAGCCTACATGGGCGCACTCGGAGCATCGCTTGCAACTATGGTGGCAAATCTGTCGGCCCACAAGGCCGGATGGGATGACCGCTGGAAAGAGTTCTCCGACGTTGCCGAAGAGGGCCGTGTACTGATCGACTCTCTCATATCCCTTGTTGACGAGGACACCCAGGCATTCAACCGCATTATGGCTGTATTCTCCATGCCAAAGGGCACGGATGCAGAAAAAGCAGCCCGCGCAGAAGCGATGGAATCGGCAACAGAATACGCCACACGAGTGCCACTGCGCACAATGGAACAGGCCATCAAGGTGTTCCCTCTCGCACAGAAAATGGCAGAGGAAGGCAACCCCGCATCAGTCAGCGATGCAGGAGTGGGAGCACTCGCAGCGCGGGCTGCAGTGCGCGGAGCATGCCTGAATGTGAAAATCAATGCCGCAGGCCTCAAGAACCGCGCCCTCGCCGATGAACTTGTAGGCCGTGCCGAATCCCTCGCAGCAGAAGCTGAAAAGCTTGAGATGGAGGTCCTCAAGACAGTAGAATCAAAAATTTAAGGATACATATCATATGACAGTCTCAGAAATTTCCGATTTTCAGGCACAATTGAAACAGGGAATACCTGATGTGCTCCCCCCAGCCCGTCCGCGCGACGAATCCGTGAGCCATGCACCCCGACGCAAGCAGATACTCACCCCCGAAGAGGAGAGGCTCGCCCTCAGAAACGCGCTGCGTTATTTCCCACAGAAATTCCATGCCGAACTGGCTCCGGAATTCGTAAATGAGCTCCGTACATACGGGCGCATATATATGTACCGTTTCCGTCCTGACTACAGGATGTACGCCCGTCCTGTGGAAATGTATCCCGCAAAGTCACGTCAGGCAGCCGCTATAATGATGATGATCCAGAACAATCTGGATCCTGCCGTGGCGCAGCATCCGCATGAGCTCATCACTTACGGAGGCAACGGAGCAGTGTTCCAGAACTGGGCACAGTACCTGCTTGTCATGAAGTACCTGTCGGAGATGACCGACGAACAGACACTCGTCATGTACTCGGGCCATCCCCTCGGACTCTTCCCGTCCCATAAGGAAGCCCCGAGAGTGGTAGTCACCAACGGCATGGTCATCCCCAATCACTCCAAGCCCGACGACTGGGAAAGGATGAACGCGCTCGGCGTATCACAGTACGGACAGATGACCGCAGGCTCATACATGTACATAGGTCCGCAGGGCATCGTGCACGGCACCACCATCACCGTGCTCAACGCCGCACGCCGCCGCTTCACCGAGTCACGCCGATCCACTTCCGGTATGCTCTTCGTTTCATCGGGTCTCGGAGGCATGTCGGGCGCACAGCCCAAAGCCGGCAATATAGCCGGAGTGGTGAGCGTGGTAGCCGAGATCAATCCAAAGGCTGTGGAGAAGCGTCACGCACAGGGCTGGGTGGACGAGGTTCACGACTCGCTTGACGAACTTATCCCGCGCATACGTGAAGCCCGCGCAGCCGGAAAGGCTGTGTCAATGGCTTATCTCGGCAATATAGTCGACCTCTGGGAAAGACTTGCCGCCGAGGGTGAAAGTGTGGATCTCGGATCAGACCAGACCTCGCTCCATAATCCCTGGGCCGGAGGCTATTATCCTGTAGGGCTTACATTCGAGGAGTCAAACGCCATGATGGCCGACAACCCCGAGGAATTCCGCAAACGCGTGCAGGAATCGCTTCGCCGCCAGATCACAGCAATCAACAAACTTACAGATGCCGGAATGTACTTCTTCGACTACGGCAACGCATTCCTGCTCGAATCATCCCGTGCCGGCGCGGATGTGATGAAAGCCGACGGATCGTTCCGTTATCCGTCATATGTACAGGACATCATGGGGCCGCTGTTCTTCGACTACGGATTCGGGCCTTTCCGCTGGGTGTGCGCGTCAGGCAAGCCCGAGGATCTCGCCGTCACGGACCGCATCGCAGCCGAAGTGCTCGAAGAGATCGCCAAAACCGCTCCGGAAGATATACGCGGCCAGCTCGACGACAATATACACTGGATAAAGTCAGCAGCCGAGAATCATCTTGTGGTAGGCTCCCAGGCCCGCATCCTTTATGCCGATGCCGAAGGCCGCGCCAAGATAGCACTCGCATTCAATGACGCCATACGACGCGGCGAGCTGTCAGGCCCCGTGGTGCTCGGACGTGACCACCACGATGTGTCAGGCACAGATTCACCATACCGCGAGACCTCCAATATCTATGACGGGTCAAACTTCTGCGCCGACATGGCTGTGCACAACGTCATAGGCGACTCCTTCCGCGGAGCCACCTGGGTGTCTCTGCACAACGGCGGCGGCGTAGGCTGGGGCGAAGTCATAAACGGCGGCTTCGGCATGGTGATCGACGGCAGCCCTGAAGCAGACACAAGGATCAGCCGCATGCTGCTCTGGGATGTCAACAACGGCATAGCACGCCGCTCATGGGCCCGCAACAACGGAGCGATCGACGCTATCAAGCGTGAGATGGACCGCACACCGGGTATGACAGTCACACTCCCGAACTTTGCCGACGACTCAGTGCTCGACAACGCGCTAGCATGACATAACATCATGATGGTGATGTGACGTAAGTCCACGCCACATCACCATCCTTACTTAAATATAATAACCAAGAATCATAATATCATACAAAAAATAGTATGAACCACGAAATATCATCAGAATGGCTGAC
Organism: uncultured Duncaniella sp.; assembly: GCA_910588795.1. Classification (GTDB taxonomy): domain Bacteria; phylum Bacteroidota; class Bacteroidia; order Bacteroidales; family Muribaculaceae; genus Duncaniella. The sequence goes on from CAJURI010000016.1 coordinate 40,821, forward strand.
CATTGAGAAGGTCGAAGAGATCCTCAATCAGCATGCATCACTGTCACTCTCGGAAGAGGCTGTGGAACGTATTGAAAAGTGCCGCAGATATCTCGACGAAAAGATGGAATCCCAGACCGATCCCATCTACGGAATCACCACCGGATTCGGCTCGCTCTGCAACATATCGATCGACAAGGAGAGCCTGACACAGCTGCAAAAAAATCTCGTGATGTCACATGCCTGCGGACTTGGTGACCGCGTGGCTCCCCAGATAGTACGGCTGATGCTCCTGCTCAAGATACAGTCACTCTCCTACGGCAATTCCGGCGTGCAGCTTGCCACCGTGCAGCGGCTCATCGACTTCTACAATGCCGACATACTGCCCGTGGTGTTCAGCCAGGGTTCACTCGGCGCATCCGGCGACCTCGCCCCTCTCGCCAACCTCAGCCTCCCGTTGCTCGGGCTCGGCGAGGTGATGTGGCACGGCCACATCATACCGGCGTCAGAGGCTCTTGACAATATGGGCTGGCGTCCTATCGACCTGCAGTCAAAAGAGGGACTCGCGCTGCTCAACGGCACCCAGTTCATGTCGGCCCACGCTGTCGACGCCCTCATCAAGGCTCTGCGCCTGAGCCGTCAGGCCGACAAGATCGCAGCCATGTCGCTCGACGCATTTGACGGCAGAGTGGATGCTTTCGGCGACGAAGTGAACCGTGTACGCCACCACAAAGGGCAGATCGAGACAGCCAAGACGGTACGCGACTATCTTGAAGGGAGCGAAATTGCCGCCCATCCCAAGAAACATGTCCAGGACCCCTACTCTTTCCGTTGCATACCTCAGGTGCACGGCGCAGCCAAGGACACCATAGCATATGTGAAAGGGAAAATCGAGGATGAGATCAACAGCCCGACCGACAACCCGACAATATTCCCCGACGAGGACATAATCGTATCGGCAGGCAACTTCCACGGCGAGCCTATAGCCCTGCCTATGGATTTCCTTGCCATCGCGCTTGCCGAACTTGCCAACATATCGGAACGCCGTATCTACAAACTCATCTCGGGAGTGCGTCAGCTCCCGTCATTCCTGGTCGCAAAACCGGGCGTTAACAGCGGATTCATGATACCGCAGTATGCGGCCGCATCGATCGTCAGCCAGAACAAGGGTCTGTGCTGGCCCAACAGCGTCGACTCCATACCGTCATCACAGGGACAGGAGGACCATGTGTCAATGGGCTCGAATGCCGCCACCAAACTGATACGTGTCGCCGACAATACCGAGCGAGTGCTTGCCATAGAGCTTTTCAATGCCGCTCAGGCTCTCGATTTCCGCCGTCCGCTGAAGTCGTCGGACACCATCGAGGAATTCCATACGGCATTCCGCCGCGAAGTACCTTTCATTCAGACAGATACTGTGATGTATCCGTTCATTGAAAAGTCAGTACAGTTCCTCCGCCAGAATTAATCAGATGATTCTCATAAAAAACATCGGGGCGATAGTCGGCGTGCGTGATCACGCCGACCGTCCGCTCCGTGGCGAAGAGATGAACCGTCTGCCGGAGCTGCGCAACGCCTGGCTTCTGACCGACGGTGACAGGATACACTCCTACGGCAAAATGCCTGACTGTCCGCAACAGGCCGACGAGACAGTCGATGCCCGCGGCGGATGGCTGTTTCCGGCATTCTGCGACTCGCACACACATCTGATATTTGCCGGTAACCGTGAAAAAGAGTTTGTCGACAAAATCAATGGTCTGAGCTATGCAGAAATCGCAGCCCGAGGAGGCGGAATACTCAACTCCGCCGACCGTCTTCACGGCTATACCGAGCAGCAGCTCTTTGAAGAAGCAGCCCCGAGGCTCGATGCCATAATGCGTTCCGGCACCGGAGCGGTGGAAATCAAAAGCGGTTACGGACTCACTCTCGAGGACGAACTGAAGATGCTCCGGGTGATAGCACGCATAAAAGAGGAATATCCGCTCGCAGTGCGCTCGACTTTCCTTGGCGCACATGCAGTAGGACGCGCCTACGAAGGACGGCAGGAGGAATATGTCGACTATGTGTGCCGCGAGATGATCCCCGCAGTGGCGGCCGAAGGGCTTGCGGATTATGCTGACGTGTTCTGCGAGGAGGGATTTTTCACGGTCGAAGAGACCGACAGGATATTCAGCCATGCCGAACACTACGGCATAAAGCCACGCCTTCATGCCAATCAGCTTCACTGCTCAGGAGGCGTGCAGGTGGGAGTGAAACACAAAGCTGCATCTGTGGACCACCTTGAGAATATAAGCCAGACCGAGATAGACATACTCGCCACATCCGAGACCATCGCGACCGTGCTTCCGGGAGCATCGTTCTTCCTGAATATGTGTCACGCCCCTGCACGCGAGCTTATCAAGGCGGGTGCCGCTGTTGCTATCGCTTCGGACTATAATCCCGGCTCATCACCCTC
>CAJURI010000017.1 GCA_910588795.1 uncultured Duncaniella sp.
TCCGGCTTATACTCCTAAATTCGATGTTTTCAAATTTTTGTCATGTACTTAAATATAATAGAACATATTCTGACATGAGCATATCCATAAACAACCTGAAAGTAGAATTTTCAGCGAAATGCCTCTTTGACAATATATCCTACATCATAAACCGCAAGGACAAAATAGCTCTCGTAGGCAAAAACGGAGCAGGCAAATCCACGATGCTGAAAATAATAGCCGGATTGCAGAAGCCGACTTCAGGGAGTGTCTCGATACCACACGACACCACCATAGGATATCTGCCACAGCACATGACAATAAGTGACACAGCCACCGTCATTGAAGAAGTCAGGACGGCCTTCAGTCACATACACAAGATGCATGAGCGGCTTGACAGGATGAGCAATGAACTTGCCTCACGCACTGACTACGAATCGGCAGAATACCAGGCTCTCATTGAGTCAATGACCTCGCTTACCGACCGCATAGCCATGGAGGAAAGCGAGAACTGCGAGGCTGAAATGGAGAAGACTCTCATAGGTCTTGGATTCGTGCGTGATGACTTCAACCGCCCGACAGCGGAATTCTCAGGAGGATGGCGCATGAGAATCGAACTTGCCAAGCTGCTGCTTACGCGCCCCGATGTGCTGCTGCTTGACGAGCCGACCAATCATCTTGACATTGAATCCATACAGTGGCTTGAGAACTTTCTCATCACCAAGGCCAATGCCGTTGTGCTCGTAAGCCACGACCGGGCTTTCATAGACAATGTGACCAACCGAACAATAGAGATCTCACTCGGCAGTATCTACGACTACGATGTCAATTACTCGAAATACGTAGTGCTTCGGCAGGAACGTCTCGACCAGCAAATGCGTGCTTTCCAGAATCAGCAGAAGATGATAAAGGAGACCGAGGACTTCATAGAACGATTCCGATACAAAGCCACAAAAAGCGTTCAGGTACAGAGCCGCATAAAACAGCTTGCCAAGATCGATCGAATAGAGGTAGACGAAGTGGACACCTCCCACCTTAATCTGAAATTCCCGCCGGCTCCCCGCTCAGGCGACTACCCCGTGATAGCCGACAACGTAGGTAAAGCCTATGGGGCTCACCAGGTATTTGACGGCGCGACGTTCACTATCAAGCGAGGCGAGAAGGTAGCATTCGTGGGCAAAAACGGCGAGGGCAAATCAACCCTCGTAAAATGCATCATGGGAGAAATTCCCTTTACAGGAAATCTGAAGATAGGCCATAATGTAAAAATAGGATATTTCGCGCAGAACCAGGCTCAGCTTCTTGACGGAGAGATCACAGTATTCGACACCATTGACCGTGTGGCCGTCGGTGACATCCGCACCAAAATCCGCGACATACTCGGCGCATTCATGTTTGGAGGGGAAGCATCCGACAAGAAAGTCAAAGTTCTGTCCGGAGGCGAAAAGACGAGGCTTGCCATGATAAGGCTCCTTCTCGAGCCTGTCAACCTGCTGATTCTTGACGAGCCGACCAATCACCTCGACATGAAGACAAAGGACATTCTGAAAAATGCCATAAAGGAATTCGACGGCACTGTCATTGTAGTGAGCCATGACAGGGAATTTCTTGACGGACTTGTGGAAAAAGTATATGAATTCGGAGGCGGCAAAGTCAAGGAATGCCTCGGAGGAATATACGAATTCCTTGAAAAGAAAAAACTCGCCTCCCTGTCAGAGCTCGAACGCACAACACCTGTCCAGGAAAAAGCGTCTGCAAAAAAAGGTGAAGTAAAATCCACAGTCAAACCTCAGACCGAGGCCCCCGTTCAGACAAGAAAATTATCTTATGCCGAACAGCGCGAACATGAAAAGCTCGTGAAGAAGGCTAAAAAGAAAGTCGAAGAAGCAGAATGCGAAATAAGCAGACTGGAACAGGAAATTGCCGAAATAGAGTCGGTCATATCATCAGGCAATCCACCGGCCGACATATATGACCGGCACGCTGACGCGACAAAGAGGCTTGAAAACGCCATGTCACTTTGGGAACTGGCATCGGCCGAATTCGATGAGATCAGTTCAATCAATGGTAAATAGCCCTTTGCGCCGATATCCTGACGCAAAATCAAACACTGATCTCGGATCAATCGCAACGCCATGATATCGCGTCTCAAAATGTAGATGCGGCCCACTGGAGTTGCCTGTATTACCGCTCAGAGCTATAGCCTCACCTGCAGCAACATATTCACCGGCTGACACCATCGATCTCTTCAAATGGGCATAACGGGTCTCCATCCCGTCATTATGCTCCACAACTATATAAAGCCCGTAGCCTCCGGGTTCATAACCCACCCGTTCCACACGGCCCCGAAGTGGAACGCGCACCGTGTCGCCCAAAGCCATGGCGAAATCTACCCCTTTATGCATTCTGCGAAATGATGCCCTGTAGCCAAAACCAGAAGTGATGCGCCCCCATTCAGGAGTGTACAGGCCATGATAAACCGATACCGGTGAATTATTGAATGCATAATTATTGTCATTGCCAGCAATCGGACCTGATTTATGATAACCACAGCCGGAGTAGGCACGCGATATATAGCCCAAAGGACTCACCTCCGACGGTCCATCGTTCACAGAATTTGATATCATGGAAAGTATGCCGCTTATATCTGCGCTGACAGCTGACGGCTTATTGTCGGCATCCTTGACATCACTGTCAGTAGAAATCATAAATGACAATACGTCAGAGACCTGTGCTCTTGAAATGCCGCAGCACGACATAATGAGGACAAGGACATTTATGATCCGGAGAGACAGCATATGGCCTAAAAAAATTACAGTCACTTCCTTCCATCATCCTTTGCATCCTCTGAAGCATCTGCCGGCAACATTTTCTTATTCTTATAGTCGGCAAGCAACGGAGACAGCAGAATGATCCACACAGCACAAGCTACAAAGGCAAGGAATGTAAATCCGGCGAGAATCAAGAATTTTCTCGGGCTTACAGCTCTGACAGGCACTGTAGCCGGAGTCACTATAGCATATACAGGAGTATTCTCCTGCACCTTAGCCTGAGATTTCTGCACCTGCTGAGCTGTCTGGTTATAAAGATTGAACGCAAGGGTCGCCTCGTTTTCAAGACGGTCACGCATTGTCTGGGCAGAATGAAATGCAAGCCCCTGATTCCGGTCAAGGAAGTCGGCATAACGCTGCTGAGCCTCATAGTAATTGCTCTTTGCCTCCTCATTAAGCTTTACCGCATATTCCAGATCGTGACGAGCCTTATTGGTACGGTAATTGGTCACAAATTCCTGAAGACGTGCCACGACAGTGTCGGCAAGCACAGCCGACACAAGAGGATCCTGCATCCTGACATCTATGGTCACGACACTTGTCTTAGTGTCGACCGTTGCTGACACACACTGGTTGATGGTTTCCACAAGATTGCTCTCATCTACTGTAAGCTGGAAGTTATCAACCGCCTTTCCTTCTTCCGATTCCTCCTGACTGTGCAATGCTCCGATTATCCTGAATGGAAGTCCCATTATAACATTCCACCAGGGAGCTTTTGTCTCATTCTCCAGATACTGGCGCACAGTCATTTTCCTTTTGTCATCCTTAGTGGTGACCTCGACATCAAACAGGCTCGTAACAAACGGGACTGAACTGACGACATCGGGATAAAGCTGCGGATACACAGCATCGGCCCCAGATGACGACCCCACAGAGAATCCAGCCATTGAAGCCAATGCGCCAAGACTGCCGCCCCCGCTTTTCGAGTCCGTGATCTCCGGGGCGAGTTTAACCGATGTGGCATATTCTTTAGGAATGCTGAATGCTATCACCAGTCCGATCAACGCTCCGCAGGCACTCCATACAGCCAGTTTCTTGCGTTGTTGCCATAACGTCGCGGCAAGTTCGAGAAGATCTATCTCCATCTCCCCGTCATCATTCTTTTTGCTTATATCGTTATCCTGCATGGATTTCGTATTTACTTGAAGATATTAGTGATTGTTGCTGCCATTGTGGCTACCGACGAGAAGCTTGTCGCAAATGCAAGTATCTTCGTCCAGTCAGTCCCGCCGTTCTTAGGTTTGCTCGGCACGATGATCTGGCAGCCGGGTTCGATCGGGGTATTTCTCTTTGCCTTGGCTACCGTACCGTTAAGATACACGATAAACGCTTTCCCTTTCTTGGCTGTCTGGCCATAACCTCCGGCCTGATCAATATAGTAACTGAGTTTCTTGCCAGGCTCATACACAACAGCGTTAGGGAACATGACATCTCCGGAAATTTTCACCGTGCTCTGCTCCTGTGGCACAAAAAGCTCATCACCAGGCTGCATCACAAGGTCATATGTTGAACCGGGATTATCAAGTGCTTTCTGGAGGTCAATGCCGACATTATATGTATCAGCCACCTCTATCTTGCTTAATGCAAGAGAATCACCCTGACCGCTCTGACTGTTTGTCATAGCAAGCCGCAGTGTCTCTTTGCGGGCTATATACTCAGCCTCGGTGAGCTTTCTTGAAAGACTTGCACCCTTTATATACGCGCCCGGTATCAAACCGCCGGCGCGTCTTACGATTTCCGAAATACGCTCATTGCGCTTCTGGAGCACATACTCTCCGTCAAACAATACTTCCCCTTTCACCCCTACAATGGACTGGGCGGAATAACCGGGGGATCTTCTCACCTCCACGCGGTCATACGGCTTAAGGACGAAATGCTCTCCCTTCCCAATGCCAAGGCCGTTTTCTATCGATATTGAGAACACCTGTGATAGTTGCTGCGTTGCAGTCACCGACGCAGGATCGACAATGCGTCTGGACACATCCACCCGCGCAGTAGACGCGCCCTCCAGAAGGCCGCCAGCCTGTACTATGAGATCCTCCACTGTCATATTTTCCGCATATGGATATGATCCGGGATTTGTCACATGGCCGGCAATCGTTATGTCGCCCTTTGACATGAGATCTTCGACGCTCGCGACTTCAATGACATCATTTCGCTTAAGTTCAACATCCGGAGAGATGCCTGCCAAAATATTTTTCAGGTCAAGTGCGATAACTTGCAGCTGCAGGTCAGGACCTTCGCGGTAAAGGAGCACCCTGTCGGCATAAGCATCATCGGTGAGTCCGTCAGCTTTTCTGATGAGATCTTTCACGGTACGTATGTCACGTCCTATGGCAAACATTCCCGGACGATACACGGCGCCCTTCAATTGCACTCTGTTGGCATAGCGGTCAAGAATAGTGCCCACTGTTATGACATCACCATCCTTTAGACGGTAAGATGAAAACTCTCCTCGTTCAATGTTGTACAGTTCGTTCTCTGTCCCGCTCTGACGCTGCAGACGCACCATCCCGGCATAAGCATCTCCTGTAAATCCGCCGGCATAATCAAGAATAGTCTTGATGGTCTCGTCAGGCTTGATTTCATAATACATAGGACGCTTGACATTGCCATCTATGCTGACAAGCTGTTCATAAGGCGGCACTATTATCACATCACCCTCCTGAAGACGTATATTCCCGGAGGTCTTACCGTTAAACAGATACTCATATATATCTACTCCCGCCACCTTCTTGTTATTGCGAAGCACCTGAATATTTCGGAGCGAACCTATGTCATTGATGCCGCCTGACAGATAAAGTGCGTGAAACACAGATGAAAACGGCGACATACGGAATGTTCCGGGAGTAGCGACCTCACCGAGTATATCTACCTGGATAGTACGCACCTGGCCGAGCGTCACCTGCACCTCTGTCTCGGCATCGTCCATTCCGGCATATTTGCGGGAGAACGCATTCTTCACATGATTGTTGGCATCATTTATCGTCATACCGTTAAGATACACCGGCCCGATCTGTGCAATCATTATACTTCCCTCGGGAGAAATTTTCTCACGGAGATGATCCTCTGAAGTCCCCCATATGTCTATTATCACCTCATCTCCGGGGCCAAGACGATAGTTCTGCGGTGTAGCGAGATTCTCGCTCGGCTCAAACGAGAGTGCCTGTGTGTTGAATATCTTGTGACCGTAAATATCCTTGTACTCATTGGATGATTCATCGGCATGGGCAGCATTCACATTGGGATTGCTTAGCTTTCCGGATACCTGTCCGGACACGCTCCTTTGCCTGTCGACATTCAACCCCTCCGAATGATCGTCGACAATATCATTTTGCTGGGACTCATATTTAGCCTTGATCCTGTTGGCCTGTTCAGGCGTGACCCCCTTTGCAAGCAACTCTTTCCCAATCTGTTGCTCCGTTTTCCCTGCAGCAGACTGTTTCTTTATATAATCTATCACCTGCTGGTCGGTCAATGCCGATACCATAAGGCTGCAAACCATAAATAATGGCAGTAAAACACGCCTCATCTTCATCTGGATATACTATAATTCTATTTTATGGGTTTCCAATATAGATCACACGCATCACCGCTCTGCATCTTTAACGGTCAATGAGGCTGACCGCAACAGCAACGGGCATCAGGCAAATCTGTTGCAAAGTTAGAAAATTTATTCTACTTTAACAAACATGGCCAATGCGCATTCTCGCCTGTGCTATCAATTAAATGCACCAAGCACGAACATGAAGCCTTGCATATAAAAAATCAGGTGCCACAGTCTGTAAAGCTGTGGCACCTGAGTGTTATTTTGTTTCGGAGGGGAAACAGAGACTGATTACTCTGCTACTACCTCGAAGGGAATCTCGACGGTTACATCGCGGTGGAGACGGATTGTGGCAGTATAGTTGCCAACTTCCTTCACTGCATCAAGAGAGATGAGCTTGCGGTCCACATTGTGGCCGAGCTTCTCGAGAGCCTCGGCGATCTGTATGGCATTCACCGATCCGAAGATAGTACCGGTAGATGATGTCTTCGCACCGATAGTGAGCTTAACGCCCTCAAGAGCAGCGGCTGCAGCCTCTGCCTCAGCCTTGATACGCTCAAGCTTGTGGGCACGCTGACGCTGATTCTCGGCAAGAACTTTAAGAGCTGCCTCGGATGCGATCACAGCTTTGCCTGTAGGGATAAGGTAGTTACGACCATATCCGCTCTTCACTTCGACTACATCGTCCTTGTAGCCAAGACCGTTGATGTCTTCCTTAAGAATGATCTTCATAATTCCTGATAGCTTTTAAAGTTATTTCATCAAGTCAGTAACGTAGGGGAGAAGAGCCAGATGGCGGGCACGCTTAACAGCCTGAGCCACCCGACGCTGGAACTTGAGTGAAGTTCCGGTGATACGGCGGGGAAGAAGCTTGCCCTGCTCATTGAGGAACTTCTTGAGGAATTCGGGATCCTTGTAGTCGATATACTTGATACCGCTTCTCTTGAAACGGCAATATTTCTTCTTCTTTACATCCACCGACAGGGGTGTGAGGTAGCGGATTTCTGATGCTTGTGCCATGATTAGTTCTCCTTTACTTCTTCGTTGACAGTTGTTGTTGACTTACGGTTGCGACGCTTTTCAGCATACTCTGCGGCATACTTGTCGTTGCGGAACACGAGGAAACGAAGCACGCGCTCGTCGCGGCGGAATGCAGTCTCGATCTTCTTTACGATAGTAGGATCGCCGTCAAACTCCAGGAAAGAGTAGAAGCCGGTTGACTTTTTCTGGATGGGATAAGCAAGCTTGCGAAGACCCCAGATCTCTTCGTTGACGATAGATGCACCATTGTCGGTGAGCACCTTCTCGAATTTTTCTACCGCTTCCTTCATCTGCTGGTCAGATAAAACGGGAGTTAAAATGAAAACGGTTTCGTAATGATTCATTTTAGTGAATTATTAATGATTGAATTTATGGGAGCGCGTGACCTTCAGGGCACCCCGCGCTTTTCCGGCTGCAAAATTAGTAAATCGCCAGGCTATTTCCAAATATTTTACCAATTATTATTTTTCTGTATTATTTTCCCTGAATCATCCTCCACCTGTCAACATGGACTGTTTATCAAAAAGTCATCTTATGTTACCTGACTTTCCGGCTTAACCTGCGTGGGAACAAAAACACTATCGACAGTGCCACAACAGCAGCAAGTGCCCAAGGATAATACAGATATGGAAACGGTGCGGCCGGTGCAATACCGGCAAGCGACGATGCAAGAAGCGTCTGCGCGCCATACGGTATAAGGCACTGAACTATGCAGGAGCATGAATCTAACAATGAGGCATTTTTACGCGGATCGATACCATACTTCTCCCCTATCTCTCGAGCAATTCCGCCCACCGTTATTATAGCGACCGTATTATTGGCCGTACACAGATTGACGATACCGACCAGGACAGCCACACATGCCTGTGCGCCTCTGAGTCCCGACACCTTGGCGGTAAGAACCCTCAACAGATATTGTATTCCTCCGGCAGCCTTGATCACACCAAGCATACCGGCTGCAAGAAGCGTCACAATGATCAGGTCGCCCATCGAATCAATGCCTTTTCCCATATATCCGAAGACCGAAATCAGATCTACGCCATATATCAGCCCCATACAGGCTGCCGTCAATATGCCAAGAGTGAGCACGATTGTCACATTGACGCCACACACAGCTGCTATAAGGACCACAAGATACGGCAATACAAGCCAAGGGTCGGCATCATCACTGATGTGGACATCAGGGGCGCCAATACTCATAAACACATATATTATAAGTGTAGCTACGGCTGCCGGCAAAGCTATCCACATATTGGCCTTGAATTTATCGGCCATGCGGCATCCCTGTGATCTGGTTGCGGCTATTGTCGTGTCGGATATGAATGACAGATTGTCTCCAAAGAACGCACCTCCGAGCACAACGGCAACATAAAACGGCAGACTGGCTCCTGAAGCCGAAGCCATCTCTACAGCCAGCGGGGTAAGAGCCACCACTGTTCCCACCGATGTGCCTATGGATAACGAGATGAAACACGATGCGACAAATAGCCCCGGGACAATATATTCCGACGGGAAGAATCTCATTGTAAAATTGACCGTCGCATCTATCGATCCTATCTCCTTGGCCAGCGAGGCAAACGCACCTGCAAGGATGAATATCCATATCATATACAGGATATTGGAGTGTCCAGCCGAGCGCGAAAATGTCTCAATCCTGTCAGCGAGCGATCCGCCGTTCCTGTAGATGACCACACTCCACATCGAAGCTGCAAGCAACGCTACGGCAAGCGGCATCTTATAGAAATCGCCTATGACAATCGATACCACAAGATACAGACATAAGAAGACCGCCACCGGCGACAATGCCAGCAACCCCTGCCGTGCCCCTACATCCGATAGCTCAACAGGACCCTTCATCAGCCAAGATACTGCATATGGTCCATCATTACATGGACAAACGGACGGTCACCCACCTTTGTGAAGCCGACACGCTCATACAGTCGGCGTGCATTAGGATTGATCGGGTCAACAAGTAGTCCGGCCGGCTTGCCACACTTGGCGGCACGCTCTATTGATGCCCGGAGAAGTGCGCCGGCTATACCTTGTCCACGATACTCCGGCAATACGGCAATCGTGTCAAGATAGAACTCATCGGCATCACACTCGTCCTCCACACCCTCAAGGCACAGACCGAGACATGAAGACACGGCTTCAAAAAAGGCCTTGCGGAGCTCATGAAGCCGCGCCCCGTCATAACCTATGCATACACCTACAGGCTTACCGTCATCATCAATGGCCACGAGTGTGTTGGTATAACTGTATTGTGAGTCCTCACGTTCAGCCAACATCGCAAACATGTCCACCACATCATCCACACTATGTTTATCCCCGGCAAGACTCTCCGCAATCTCAATGCCTATGGCATCAACCACAGACTTTCCGATCAGACGGCTGTCCTCAGGGCGTGCAGGTATTATTTTCATATCAGAACTGTTTATTTTTCAAATTAATAATGCAATTACCGTCTATGACATCCATGGATATCACCTTGCAGTCGCCGCTTAGCTCCGGAGCCTTCACCTTACCATTTATCTCCTTGCAGCCACGCTCTATCCTCATGGCGTCCCAGATGCCCGAACCAATAAATGAACGGTGCACTTCAGCACCACCCTCGACAAGCAGAGATGTGACTCCCCTACTGTACAGGTCATCAAGGATATCCGACAATGATGAATATTCTCTATATATGACCGTGCGGCTGTCTGTAGTCTTACGGATCCTTCCTCTTCGGTCTAGAATCACACGCAGCGGTGAATGACCGGCATATAGTCTCGTATCAAGCCGAGGGTTGTCAGCCAGTGCGGTCCCGCTGCCGACAAGTATCGCGTCATGCGTGGCACGAAGCCTATGGGACAGCATGGATGTCAGAGGTGTTGAAATTTTCCCGTCGATGTATCCGTCAGCACTTTCCGCCCACTTAAGAGTGACAAATGGACGTTGTTGACGATGCGCAGTCATAAATTTCTCGTTCAGAGCGGCACATTCCTTCTCAAGGCATCCTACAGTCACCTCGACTCCTGCCTCCTCAAGTATGCCCACCCCTCGGCCTGAAACTTTTTCAAAAGGATCAAGACAGCCTACAACCACTCTCGGAATCCCCTTATCTATAATCATGGACGCACAAGGGGGCGTCTTGCCATAATGCGAGCAAGGTTCAAGAGTGACATACATCGTGGAATCATGCAACAGAGACTCATCTGTCACCGACGCCACGGCATTGACCTCGGCATGCGCTTCACCACAACGCCTGTGCCACCCCTCACCGATAATCCTTCCGGAACGGTCGACCAAGACAGCTCCTACCATAGGATTGGGCGATGCGTCAAGCATCCCGTTGCGTGCGAGCGACAGTGCCCGTCGCATATATAGTTCATTGACTTCCATACGGCTGCGATATTTAGTCAAGGCTCCACCCAGTCGCCATTCTCCTTTATGATAGAGATCAGCCTCGGGAGTGCCTCTGACGCAGGTATATTCTTAACCACACATGTCTTCCCCTTGTAAAGGCTGATATGGCCGGGACCGGCTCCGACATATCCGTAGTCAGCATCGGCCATTTCTCCGGGTCCGTTCACAATGCACCCCATGACCCCTATCTTCAATCCCTTGAGATGGGATGTCGCAGCTTTTATCTCCTTCAATGTCGACTGAAGGTCATAAAGGGTGCGCCCGCATCCGGGACACGAGATAAATTCGGTCTTGGATATGCGGTTGCGCGTAGCCTGAAGTATATTCAGCGACAGCTGGTTCAGCTCGTCACGACTCATATCCGGAGCCCCGATGAATATACCGTCGGCCATACCGGAAAGGAGCAGATACCCGAAATCCACAGCCGCAGCGATCCTCAATTCATCAGCTGAAACTATATCATAGAACTTCGCGACAATCACAGGATTTTCCATGCCGCGTGACGACATGCCGTTGACAAATGACTTTACTTTGAATGCCCAGTCAGCTCCGTCGGCCGACACCGTGACTGCCACATCCGGCCTCTCGGATATTTTCTTGTACTCCTCGTCCCAATCGTTGTTCAGGTCAGCCCACATGCCATTCTTTGCAGCGTCATCCACAGGATCGAGCCCGATGACTTGTGTGACCCTGCCGGCCCATGCCGATTTCCTTCGAGAAGGCATACAGGCATCCGTGCCGTCAGGATATCCGTTCATGACAAAATCTCCCGATATCGACGACGCCTCACCGACATGGCGAAGTATCTCCCTGGCCACAGGGATCTCGTGCTCAGGCTCCTCGCTAAGCGACACCCGTATAGTGTCGCCTATACCGTCCATGAGCAGAGAGCCTATGCCGACTGCCGACTTTATCCTGCCGTCCTCTCCGTCGCCGGCCTCTGTCACACCGAGATGCAATGGGAAATGCATATCCTCTGCATCCATAGCCACAACAAGACGGCGCACGGTCTCAGTCATGACAAGCACGTTTGAAGCCTTGATGGATATGACAACGTCACTGAAACAGTGGCGCACACACACCCGCAAAAACTCCATCGCGCTCTCCACCATTCCGGCCGGGGTGTCGCCATAACGGCTCATGATTCGGTCAGAAAGCGACCCGTGGTTCACTCCTATACGCAAAGCCGTGTGATGTTCCTTGCACAAGTCAAGAAGAGGTACAAGAGCAGCCTCTATCTTCGTGATCTCATCGGCATACTCCTCGTCAGTAAATTCGATCTTCTTGAAAGTGCGTCCCGGATCAACGAAATTGCCCGGATTGATCCTAACCTTCTCAACCCTTTCGGCAGCCGCAAATGCAGCACGTGGATTGAAGTGCACGTCAGCGACCAGAGGGACCTTCACACTCATAGAGTCAAGGGCCCTCTTTATCTCGGAAAGGTTCTCGGCCTCACGCACACCCTGGGTGGTGAGACGCACCATCTCGCCTCCGGCTTCTACTATACGACGCGCCTGCTCTGCCGAACCTATTGTATCGTTGGTGGATGTGGTGGTCATTGACTGCACGACCACCGGATTGTCTCCGCCAATAGTCACGTCACCTACCCTTACCGGAGAGGTGACGCGACGTGTCCATTGGAATTTTGTCATAGATAATAAACAAGTCACAAATGTGACAGTGTATCACACCTTGTATTCGTACTTAACTTCCTTCAGCTCCTCGTTGGCCTTGACTATCTTCTTAGAGAGAGTAGACCGGTATCCTTCATAACGGGCAGCAAGTTCAGGATCAGACAGAGCAAGTATCTGGACAGCTGTGACAGCTGCATTCATACCGGCATTTATGCCTACTGTCGCGACAGATATGCCCGGAGGCATCTGCACTATCGAATACAAAGCATCCATGCCGCTAAGGGTGGAATTTATCGGAATTCCTATGACCGGCAGCGGAGTCATCGCCGCAATGACACCGGGCAAAGCGGCGGCCATGCCTGCGGCGGCTATTATCACCTTTATTCCGCGCGCCTGTGCTCCCGTGGCAAATTCTTCCACCTCACGCGGAGTACGGTGAGCCGAAAGTGCGTTCATCTCGAAAGGGACCTTCATTTCATTGAGAAAATCGGCCGCTTTCTTGAGTATGGGAAGATCGCTTGTGCTCCCCATGATAATACTTACAATTGGTTTCATCATTAAGATATGCAATATTGATTGTATTATGTAATATCGTCTGTTTCTGAATAATTCAATGAGCAATATGTATCATGGTGCATAGCCATACACACAGGAATCCGTTCAAGGCACCGGCAAAGACCTGCATAAGAGTGTGGCATTGCAGATACACACGGGCCGTCATGACAAGCCCGGCGGCCAATACTGTCAAAGAAAGCCACACATTAAGATCGCATACGGCCTGATGGGAGGCAGCAAGACGGAACATCATGGCCACAAGTCCCCCCATGGCGGCTGAGTGAGCCGAGATCTTCCATCGGAGATTCACGATAATATTCACTATCACGGCAGCAGCACCTCCTGCAAAAAAGAATGTCAGCCACTGCGGCGCGCCGGCTCTCCACAGAAAATATCCGCAGCCGGCATAACACAACGCCACAAGGATATACGGTATAGTGCGTTCATTCCGTGCATTCAATCCGAAATCCTTCACCACACCTGATTTATAGAGGCCTGTTATACCCGCTACTGGTATGACGCAGGTAAGCACAAAAGTTATGGCGACCGTGGTCCACAGCACCCTGGACGGAAGTGCCACAAGCACCGACAGGAACGATGCGAGCACCATAGCATAGGTAGGCACCAGCAGGGGTGAGAATATCCACGAGAGTATCTGAGATATACGTTTCATATCATATCTTTTTTCTTAATCTTGCAACAGGTATTCCAAGTCGTTCACGATATTTAGCCACTGTGCGCCGGGCTATATTGTAGCCGATCCCCGCCAGCATCCCTGTAAGGGCATCGTCACTCAACGGCGACGAAGGATCCTCCTCCGAAATAAGTCTCTTCAGAGAAGAAAGTATCTCCCTCGACGAGGCCTCCTCTCCTTCATTGACTTTCTCGTTAAAGAAAAATTTCAGTGAGTAAACCCCGCCCGGCGTGGCAACATACTTCCCGGCTGTGGCTCGCGATATGACCGACATGTCAAGTCCGGTAAGTGACGAAACATCTCTCAGCACCATAGGTCTGAGCCGACTCTCGTCCTCTGTAATAAAAAATTCCTTCTGCCAGCGGACTATCGCCTCCATGACATTTATGAGAGTGGAACGTCTCATCTTCAGAAGCTCGATAAAATCCGATGCCTCTTCCCGTTTTTTCGCTATAAACGACAGTGCCTCGTCATGACGTTTCCCGGCATTATCCATTCCGTCATCTCCATCCATGACAAAACTTCTCTCGATCACCAGATCGGGTATATTGTTTGGCATGGTGACAGTCACACGGTCATTCTGATCCACCTCCACATAGAAATCCGGAATAATATGCCTTGTCCGGTCGTCAGCCTCGCTCTCACCTATCCTGCTTGCAGGCTTCGGGTCAAGCGACCTGATCACCTCATCGGCATCCTTCAACGACTCACGGTTCACACCAAGCATCGAGGCAAGCCGATCGAAATGCCTTAAGGAGAATATATCAAAATAATTCCCGACAATCTCTCGCGCAAGACGCGTGGAATCGTTGTCAGGCAGACGCTTAAGCTGCAACAGCAGACAATCCCTGAGATCATTGGCACCGACTCCGGCCGGATCGAGTCCGCGTATGGCTTCATACACCGACTTCAGTTCCTCCTCGGAGACCTCTATCCCGGCGTCAAAAGCCAGATCATCACCTATCTGCTGGAGCGAACGGGTCATATATCCGTTGTCGTCAAGATTTCCTATGACATAACGGGATATCGCGAGTTTACGTTCCGACATGTCGGTCTCGGCAAGCTGAGACATAAGATAGTCTATCAGAGATCCGTTTCCGGCTACCGCTACCGCATCATACACAGGATCATCGGCACTCCGGTTATTGACGCCAAGACGATAAGGAGGTATGTCATCCTCATTGGCATAGTCGGCAAGCTGCATATCCTCAGCCGTCTCGCCATATGAATCATCCACCCCCTCCCCGTCTCGTTCAGAGACATTATCGGACACCTCAAGGGCCGGATTATCGTCAAGCTCACGGCGCACTTCCTCCTCAATCTCCGGCTCCGACATCTCAAGCATACGCACGAGCCTGATCTGCAGTGGCGAAAGCCGCAACTGCATCCTCTGTTCAAGCGATTGGCTTAGAGATTCCTTCATTTTAGATCCTATAGTTTAAAATGCCTTTACATAAAGATAACGGGCCACCGCCACTCCGGGTTTACCGGCTACACATTATATATTCCGGTCTTGTACTTTGCAAGATTCTCAGATTTAGTGAACCAGTCTATCGTGACAGCCAGCCCGTCGCGCAGTGTGTGACGCGGTCGCCAGTCGGTAAGCGATGTTATCAATGTGTTGTCACCGCAAAGGCGGAACACCTCACTCCCGGCAGGTCGAAGCCTCGCAGGATCAGTGACATATCTCACATCTTCACCCATGATTTCGGCAATAGTCTCGAGAGTCTCCTGCATGGACACCTCTGTCCCTGTCGCTATGTTTATTTCCATTCCTTCAACACCGGGCGTAGTGCCAAGAGCCATGAAACCGGCAGCTGTGTCCGCCACAAAATTGAAATCGCGGGTGGGCGTAAGATCACCCACCATTATTTCGCGTTTCCCGGATGCTATCTGAGATATTATCGAAGGTATTATGGCCCTCGCGCTCTGACGCGGCCCATAAGTGTTGAACGGACGAGCAATGACAACCGGCAGACCGAATGCATTATAGAAACTTCCAGCTATAGCGTCAGCACCGATCTTGGTGGCACTGTAGGGCGACTGCGGCTGCTTGGGATGTTTCTCGTCAATAGGCACATATCTGGCAGTGCCGTACACTTCGCTTGTAGAAGTAACCACAAGGCGACCGACACCATTATCCTTGCATGCCTGACATATGTTCAGAGTCCCCTTTATATTGGTATCGACATAACTGTCAGGAGCTATATAACTGTAAGGTATAGCGATGAGAGCGGCAAGATGATACACTGTGGAGCATCCCTTGACAATTTCCCTGCACAGATTTGGATCGCGCACATCGCCGGTCACAACTTCAAGACCGGGATGCTCGATCCCCTCCAGCCATCCCCAGTAATTGAACGAATTGTATTGGCTTAGAGCCCTCACATCATAACCGGCTGACAGCAGAGCCTCCACAAGGTGCGACCCGATGAATCCGTCAGCTCCCGTCACGAGCACTTTTTCTCTTGTTGACTGCATTTATCGATGATTACAGATAGAATATTCTTAAAAAAAGCTTTTTCATATACCCCGATTCACAAAACGATATCGGAGACAATCCACAAATTTAGACATTTTTTCATAATCCGCAAAATAGCGGTTGATGCTGTTGATAACAATTTAACAAAATCCAGCCGCATTAACAATATTTTTGTCAACGCATAGTGGTTAATGAAAAATAATTGCTACCTTTGTGCTCGGTTCGATTCTAATATTATACTTCATCAATAACAAATTTATCTATACAAAATGGTAAATTATAAGGAATTAGGGCTCGTGAACACCAAAGAGATGTTCGCCAAGGCCATCAAGGGAGGCTATGCAGTCCCAGCTTTCAACTTCAACAACATGGAGCAGCTGCAGGCCATTATCAAGGCTGCCGCCGAAGAGAAGTCACCCGTGATCCTTCAGGTATCCAAGGGCGCACGCAATTATGCCAACGCCATACTTCTCCGCTATATGGCCCAGGGGGCTGTTGAATATGCCAAGAGCCTTGGCTGGGAGCATCCTCAGATTGTTCTTCACCTCGACCATGGCGACAGTTTCGAGCTTTGCAAGGACTGTATCGACAACGGCTTCTCTTCTGTCATGATCGACGGATCACATCTTCCCTACGAGGAGAACGTTGCCCTCACCAAGAAAGTATGCGAATACGCTCACAAATACGATGTCACAGTGGAAGGCGAGCTCGGTGTGCTCGCTGGCGTAGAAGATGAAGTTTCATCCGACCACCACACTTACACCGACCCGGAGGAAGTGATCGACTTCGCCACCCGCACAGGCTGCGACTCTCTCGCCATATCAATAGGCACAAGCCACGGCGCATACAAGTTCACTCCGGAGCAGTGCACCCGCAATACTGAAGGCAAGCTCGTTCCCCCGCCACTGGCATTCAATGTCCTTGACGCCGTTATGGAGAAGCTTCCCGGATTCCCCATCGTTCTTCACGGATCATCCTCTGTGCCTCAGGAGGAAGTAGACACCATCAATCAGTATGGCGGCAAACTTCCCGATGCAATCGGCATACCCGAAGAGCAGCTCCGCAAAGCAGCCAAGAGTGCCGTATGCAAGATCAATATCGACTCCGACAGCCGTCTTGCCATGACAGCTGCTGTGCGCAAAGTCCTCGCTGAAAAGCCTGCCGAATTCGATCCCCGCAAATACCTGGGCCCGGCTCGCGACAACATGGAGAAACTTTACAAGCACAAGATCGTAAATGTACTTGGCTCCAACGGCAAGGCATTATAAGCCTCTAAAGACTATACTTTAAAAATATCATAATTTTTGCACTGACAATGATTCGTCCGGGCGCGTGATGCATCCGGGCGAATTTATGTTATGCCAGTCCCGTTATTTTTCCTCGTCCTTTACAAAACACCTTGCGCCCCAAATTTGTTAAGATAACAAAAACTTATAATGGCAAATAACCACGTTTCAACTCCCAATGCCGGTGACGCCGGGAAAGAGACGTTTGCGCGCAACGTGTTTTTCTCGGCTCGCCGAGCACTCTCCCACCACACAAGTGGAGGCAATGTGCTCATGTTAGCCACATTGTTTGCCCTGATTGCAGCCAACACACCGGTAGTCAGTTCAATATACAATGATTTCTGGAGCCAGGAGATAAGGCTGCAGATAGGTGACTTCAATCTGTTTTCCCATGCAGGACATCCGATGACAGTCCTTCAGTTCATCAACGATGCCCTCATGGCAATATTCTTCTTCAATATCGGCCTGGAGATCAAACGCGAGATACTCGTAGGCGAACTGTCGTCCGTCCGGCAGGCTCTTCTGCCCATTCTTGGTGCGATAGGCGGCATGATAGTCCCTGTGGGAATATTTTTCATAATGTCACGCGGCACATCATATACCGGCGGAGCCGCCATACCCATGGCCACTGACATAGCATTCTCCTTGGGCATCATAGCCCTTCTCGGCTCAAGGGTGCCATCTTCACTCAAAATATTTCTGACCACTCTCGCTGTCGTCGACGATATAGGCGGCATAATAGTCATTGCAGCATTCTATTCCGGACATATCGACCTCACATTCATAGGATATGCCGCCATAGGGCTTCTTGTGCTTCTTGCCGGCGGAGCAGTCCTGAAGATACAGACCAAGATGTTCTATTTCATCATCGGGGGCGTGGTATGGTTCCTTGTACTCAATTCAGGCATACATCCCACCATCGCAGGTGTGCTCGTGGCTCTCTGCGTGCCGTCAGTACCGGTATTCGCGCCCGACAAATACATACGGGTGATCCGGGAGAACATCCGTAAATTCCGTGAGGACGATGACTTGGACCTAAATTCGCGCACCATATTGAGCCATGAGCAAATGGACTGGCTTAAGGAGATCGAGACAGCCTCTGACCGCGTCATATCTCCGCTGCAGGACATGGAGGACCAGCTGCATCCGTTGACCGACTATCTGATAATACCCCTTTTCGCATTTGCCAACGCCGGGATTTTCCTTCTTGACATTGAGCCGATGACAGTGGTAAGCGGCATAAGCATAGCCATAATAGTATCCCTTGTCATAGGTAAATTCACCGGCATATTGCTATTCTCTTGGTTAGGGGTAAAAACAGGAATAGCACCAATGCCGGAGAAAGCCAACTGGAAAATGATGAGCGCGATATCACTGCTCGGAGGAATAGGATTCACAGTATCCCTGTTCATAGCGTCTCTCACATTCGATTCGTCGTCTCCGTCCGAAGCCGCCATGCTTGACAATGCAAAACTCGGTATTGTGGCAGGGTCACTCATTGCCGGTGTCTTGGGATATGTACTGCTCTACATGACACTGCCGGCAAAACAAAAAGCAAAATAGCGACATATTGCTACAACTGACCAATAATGATGACAAAAAAGGCACTAAAATTATACAATTAAAGAAATTTTTCCGTAAATTTGCACCCGTAAAAAAGAAACCCATAATTTTATCATCAATGACAATTGATCAGTACAATTTCAACGGCAAAAAGGCTATCGTGCGCGTTGACTTCAACGTTCCCCTTGACGAGAACGGACACATCACCGACGACACCCGTATCCGCGGTGCCCTACCTACCCTCAAAAAGATCCTTTCTGACGGAGGAAGCCTCATAATCATGAGCCACATGGGCAAGCCCAAAGGGAAGGTCAACCCCAAAATGTCACTCAGTCAGATCAAGGACACCGTGAGCAAATATCTCGGCACCGAGGTTAAATTTGCCGACGACTGCGCAAAGGCATCCGAACTTGCATCTGCCCTTAAGCCGGGTGAAGTATTGCTGCTCGAGAACCTTCGCTTCCATCCGGAAGAGGAAGGCAAGCCCGTTGGCATCGACAAAGAGGATCCCGCATACGACGCCGCAAAGAAGGAAATGAAGGAGAGACAGAAAGAGTTCGCCAAGACTCTTGCCTCATACGCTGACGTATATGTCAACGACGCTTTCGGCACAGCCCACCGCCGCCACGCATCCACAGCAGTCATCGCCGACTACTTCGACGCCGACCACAAGATGCTCGGATATCTCATGGAGAAAGAGGTAAAGGCTGTGGACAATATCCTGTCCGACATCAAGCGTCCTTTCACAGCAATCATGGGAGGCTCAAAAGTATCCACCAAGATAGGGATAATCGAGAACCTCATGGACAAAGTGGACAACCTCATACTCTGCGGCGGCATGACATACACATTCGCCAAGGCTCTCGGAGGCAACGTAGGCAAGTCGATCTGCGAGGAGGACAAGCTCCAGCTCGCTCTCGACATCATCGAGAAAGCCAAGCAGAAAGGCGTCAACCTCGTGCTCGGCACCGACTGCGTAGCTGCTGACGATTTCAGCAACGACGCTAACACTATGATCGTGTCAAGCATGGAGATCCCGGCCGAATGGGAAGGCCTTGATGCAGGCCCCGAGACACGCAAGTCATTTGCAAACGCCATAAAGGGCGCAAAGACCATTCTTTGGAACGGTCCCGCCGGAGTATTTGAATTTGACAATTTCACAGCCGGTTCACGCGCCATCGCTGACGCAATAGTAGAAGCTACCGAGAATGGTGCCTTCTCGCTTGTCGGAGGCGGTGACTCAGTGGCCTGTGTCAACAAGTTCGGCGTGGCTGACAAGGTAAGCTACGTTTCCACAGGCGGTGGTGCACTGCTCGAAGCCATCGAAGGCAAGGTGCTCCCCGGCATTGCAGCTATTCGTGGCTAAAACAAACTATTCTATAAATAGCTGCGTGAAGATTAGTGATTAATCCGCACACAGCGTCCCACAGCGTCGTCATACTTTCTCAATGACGACGCTTTCTTTATATCCTTATATGCCTTGCGGTCGATGTTCGGTGCCATGTACTCCCAGAAAGGCTTCATCTTACCGAGAATCTGCGCGTCTCCACACAGCGTGTCGCAATAATGTCTGTACACCGACTCATGAAGTCTGCCGAATGCTTTCATTTGTCGGTCGACATCCCACTCCATTCCGCTGTGCCACTCCTCGGCCAATGACGGACGTGAAAAAAGGCCTCGCCCTATCATCACACCGGCCACATCCGGATAATGAGAAATCACATCGTCGATATGCTCCGGAGCAGTCAGATCGCCGTTATATATCACCGGATGAGACGAGGCAAGGAGGATCTTGCCAAACTCATCCATGAACAGCTCACCGGAATATTGCTGACGCGCAGTGCGGGGATGCACAGTGACATGATGCAGCGGCATCGTATTCATCACAGCCATAGCCTCATGCCATGCATCCGGGCAGTTAATCCCAAGCCGCATCTTTACAGAAAAGGTCAGATCCCGATATTCCTCCTTAATAACCGAAGCCACCTCCTTGAGCACTCCGGTGTTCAATAGCAATCCTGCGCCACGTCCGTGATGGACCTGAGGAGGATAAGGACATCCCATATTCATATCCACACTCCTGTAGCCGGAATGCCTTATCTCGTCACACAGCATACGGAATTCCGTCAGATCTCTGAATATAATCTGTGGCACAAGAGTGACTGTACTGTTCAGATCCGATCTAAGGTCTCTTGCATCCCTGCGCCTGACCTCTCCGCGTTCCACACGCATGAACGGTGTGTGATAGACACTGACGGCATCGCCGTATATCTTATTGTGGAAATGCCTCCACACAGGCTCTGTCAGTCCCTGGACCGGGGCCGAGTATATCAAATATTTGTTCTTTTCTTCCATATCGATGGCAAAATTAGTGAAAAAGTAAACTCCAGCTATTGGCAATTTTGTTTTTTTTCTCTATTTTTGTATCAATGCGGGAGGATAGGCTGTATATTGCCACCGACGTTCGACAATATGTCAGTGATTTTAAACCTTTTGTCCTCCCAAACGTCTAAGTATTAAAAGTTGATTTATACAACAAATTGTAAATTATCTCTTCCGATGAAAATCAATCGCATAATTCTAACCCTGGCGGGCATCATGGCAATCACCTCGGTCGCCACAGCCCAATCGTACTTCGAAGACGACATATATTATGACGCCTCGAAGGATAAAGCAAAGCCAAAAACAGTCAAACCTATCCGACAGACATATAAGACACCATCGACAGTAATAGTAGCCGAGTATCCGTCCGCAGACAACTATACAGTCAACGGCACACGCAAAATAAGCATCGACGACTACAATCGTCGCGGCATATTCGCCAAGGACTCTCTGACAAACGACACTACCGCCACCGATTTTGCCTATACCCGACGCATAGAGCAGTTCTATAATCCGGAGATAGTAAGCGGGTCAGGTGATCAGGAACTTGCAAACATCTATTATATGGAGCCTGAGCAGGTAAACGTTTACGTCAACACACCGTCCGCCTATTGGGGATATGACTATTTCTACCCCTCATTCTCATGGTACTCTCCCTACTGGAGTCTCAACTGGCGATGGAACTCTCCCTGGTACTGGAACAGCTGGTATGATCCCTACTGGTCATGGAACTGGGGTTGGGGACCCAACTGGGGATGGGGTCCATCATGGAGCTGGGGGCCGTCATGGGGTTGGGGTCCCAGCTGGGGATGGGGTCCGTCTTGGGGCTGGGGTCCGTCATGGGGTCCGAGCCGGCCTATACACAGACCGAATGTACCGGGATACCGTCCGGGAAATAACCGTCCGTCATACGGACACAACAATTCCGGCTTGATCAACGGCGGTCGGCGTCAACAAATACGCAACGGCAATACAGGCACTTACACTCGCCCGTCCACGAACGGTCGCCGTCCCGGAACATATACCAACCAAGGTAATTCCAACCGCAGACCGAGCCAGACCACAACAAGGCCGAATTATAATAACAATGGTAATTCCTACAGCAATCCATCCACAACCAATGGAGGCCGCAGTTCAGGATTCGGCACCTATAACGGTGGTTCACGAGGCAGCTCCTTCGGAGGCGGACGTTCGAGTGGCGGAGGCCGTTCAAGCGGCGGACGAGGACGCCATTAGACCATAGATTCGTCAGATCATAGAGCTGCACTCACAGCTCTATGATCTAATGTTTATCTTCTCCTCAACTATTTTGCAACCAATAATGTTGTAATTAAAATAATACTCACATTATTCAACAGCACATTTATGAACAAGCAACAACTTCTGGCACTCGCCCTCTCACTTCCGGCATGTGCTTTTGCCCAAACGGCAGTGGACGCTTATTCAGCATCTCAGCTCGACCTGCGCGGTTCGGCCCGCTTCATGTCAATGGGCGGTGCGTTTACAGCTCTCGGCGGCGACATATCCACACTCAACCAGAACCCCGGCGGCATAGGCGTGTATCGAAGCAGTGATATTTCACTTACACTTGATCTGGAACCTCAATCGACCAAATCGACCGTCGGAACTCTCACCGACAAGAACAGCCAGACCAAATTCGGAGTCAACAATTTCGGGTATATTGGTACCGTCAATACCGGCAACGAGACAATGCCCTTCTTCAACTGGGGCGTAAGCTACTCCAAAATTGCGTCATTTGACCGTCGTTACGGGGGCCGTCTCGGACAAATAGGCACATCCTATACCAACATGGTGGCCGATTACACTACTTATGACGGATACACACAAGGCGATCTCATAAACGACAATCCTTATTTCGACTCTTCCGCTCCATGGTCAAGCATACTGATGTTTGACGGATTTGGCATCAACCCTACCGCACCGGGGGCCAACAGCTATGCCGGTCTTTTCAACTATGGAAATACCACAGGTGAAGGATGGTATAATATCGAAGAAAAAGGGCATGTCGACGAATATTCTCTCAACTTCGGCGGAAATGTCATGAATATCCTCTACTGGGGTATCGGATTCGGCATCACCGATATTGATTTCAAGCAGTATGCCTACTATGGTGAATCGTTCACCGATCTTAATGTCCCGCGATTTATTCCGGATGCAGTCAATCCCGACGGAGGATCCTACGGATATTATCCCGGAAATGCCGACCAGGCAGAGCCTAACACAGGCGATTATGGCCTGACCAATTACAAGCACATATGGGGAAGCGGTTTCAACTTCAAAGCCGGTGTGATAATAAAGCCGGTCAACGAATTCCGCCTTGGTCTGGCAGTGCACACCCCCACCTACTATAACCTTTCTTACGAAGGGAATGCCACCATGGCTTTCGGTTATGACTCGCCATTGTACAACCAGAACGAAGTCAACAAATTCAATAACGGACAGACAAGCACCGAATGGAGCGATTTCGACTGGAAGCTCCAGACCCCCTGGAGATTCATGGTAGGCGCAGCCGGAGTGCTCGGCGGAAAGGCTATAATCAGTGCCGACTACGAATACCGTGCATACGGCGATATGAAAGTCAAGGACTGGAACGGATACAACTATGATGCCTACAACAATGACGTAAAGACATTCTATAAAGGTGTCAATATCCTTCGCCTCGGTGCCGAATACCGCGTCACTCCGGCCTTCAGCATACGTGCGGGTTACAGCTATGAGTCAAGCCCTGTCCAGAAACAGCTGCTCGACCCGTCAAACGACAGCGAAGTCTTATATGTGCCCACCTCCGGAGCCGACGACACTGAGACACAGCCTTCATTCACCCTCGACCGCACCACCAATTACATAACATGCGGCATAGGGTACCGGTACAAATATTTTTATGCCGATCTCGCCTACGTGTACCGCCATCGCGAAAGCGACTATCAGGCATTCACCAATTACGAGGAACTGATGAACCCTGGCACAATAGTGTACGCGCCGAAAGCCAAAGTCACTGACAGCAACAGCCAGATAGTGCTCACTTTGGGCGTACGGTTCTAAAAACCTGTCTTGTAAATGGCAAGAAAAAAGACTTCATCACCTCCCCGACGTCACGACGATGTCGAGGAGGTGATTGACCTTGACAATCCCGAGTTTCAGAAAGCTTGGGAATTGTTGCAATATACCAGTCAGTCCGTCTTCCTGACCGGAAAAGCCGGAACAGGTAAATCCACTTTCCTGCGCTACATCACACGGCACACGAGCAAGCCATATGTTGTCCTCGCGCCCACGGGAATAGCTGCCGTAAATGCTGGCGGACAGACTCTGCACTCTTTTTTTCGCATTCCGTTCAAACCAATCACCCGTGACGACCCCGACTTTAAACGCGACAGGCTTCGCCAGCGCATGAAGTATCCGGCCTCGCTCATCAAACTCATACGCAATCTTGAGCTTATAATAATCGACGAGATATCGATGGTGCGTGCCGATATAATCGACTTTATCGACAAGCTCCTACGGTTCTATACCCATAATAAACGACAGCCGTTCGGAGGGAAGCAGCTCCTTCTCGTCGGAGATGTGTTCCAGCTCGAGCCTGTGGTGACCGGAGATATGCGCGACATACTGCGCAACTATTACCGGAACTTCTATTTTTTCGGTGCCGATGCCTTCCGCGACATAAAGATTGTGCCTATCGAACTGAAGAAAGTGTACAGGCAGACTGACACTGATTTCATCTCTCTGCTTGACCGCATACGGGCCGGGATATCGACACCCGATGACTTGGCCAGGCTGAATTCACGTGTAGCGAACATACAAATGCCCGGCACGGGAAACGCCGGTATGCCGGGGGAAAACTTCACCATGACCCTTGCAACCCGTCGAGACATGGTGGACCACATTAACGAAGCCCACCTGAACGCAATAAATAAGCCGGTCGTGACATTCGCCGGCTCAATCAAAGGTGACTTCCCTGAAAACTCCCTCCCCACCGATATGGAACTGTGCCTCAAGGAAGGCGCACAGGTGGTGTTTATAAAAAACGATCCGGAACGCCGATGGGTAAACGGCACTATAGGACGAGTGTCAGCCCTTGCCGCCGACCTGCTTGAAATAACTCTTGAGACAGGTGAGACTCACCGTGTCAAACAAGAGATATGGAGCAATATAAAGTACACATTCAATCCCTCTTCTAAGGAGATCAAAGAAGAGGAATTGGGCAGCTACACACAATACCCCATAAAACTCGCATGGGCCCTGACCGTCCACAAAAGCCAGGGACTCACTTTCAACAATGTCATAATCGATCTCGGGCACGGAGCGTTTGCCGGGGGACAGACCTATGTAGCCCTGTCCCGATGCCGAAGCTTCCGGGGTCTGACATTGATGTCGACTGTCGCCGACAGGGACATATTCGTCAATCCGGCAGTTACACAATTCGCCCGATCGTTCAACGACCAGACTCTCATAGACGAGGCTCTGGAAAAAGCGCGCGCCGACAGTTGCTATGACAAAGCCTTGAAGCTTACCGACAAGGGTAAACTTGCTGAAGCCTTTGACATGTTTACCGAGGGACTTCGCAACCGGTCGATACTGGACAACACTACCCTCATGCGTTTTGCTCGCAGGAAACTCAATATCGTAAACCGTATGGAGGAACGCATCGCCAAGCTTGAAGCAAAGATCAAGTCCGACTCCGAAAGATTTGCCGACATGGCAAAGGAATATATTTCCTTAGGAGACGACTGTCTGCAGGATGAAATGCCACTGCCAGCCATCGCCAACTATGACAAAGCTCTTACACTGTCCCCCACTCTGGCACCGGCCTTGCATGGCAGGGCAAAAGCGTATGCGATGCTCGGAGAACCTGAAAAGGCTCTTGAAGACTACCGGACAATTCTTGACGGAAACAGCTCCGACATAGCCGCCGTTATAGAAATGGGGACATGCTACATGTCCAACGGGGACATACACAATGCTCTGGACCGATGCATGCTTGCACTTGACATGCTTGACGAAGTGGAGTGCCCGCGCCCTCTGCAGTCCCGGCTGCACACCACGCTCGCCGACATATTCGACGAGACAGGCGATTCCGATGAGGCAGCCCGCCACAGAGCCATAGCAAAACGGCTCAGACGTTAGA
Organism: uncultured Duncaniella sp.; assembly: GCA_910588795.1. Taxonomy (GTDB): domain Bacteria; phylum Bacteroidota; class Bacteroidia; order Bacteroidales; family Muribaculaceae; genus Duncaniella. The sequence continues at coordinate 26,549 of CAJURI010000017.1, forward strand.
GACAGTCTTCAGATACACACTTAAGGGCAGAAATGAAAGAGATCCGTTCTCTATTACCGCAACCCCATTGAAATCGACTGTGGAGTGACATTCCACAGTAAATTCCTTTACGGAACATATGCATTGACCGACCAAAAGGCCTTCAGCGGCCGACGGAAAGGCCCCACCGGGATAAGTCACTATGACGTTTCGCAATTTCCTGCCGTCAACAATCGCAAGATGACATCTCACAGAGGCCATAGGAATGAGTGAAAAACAATGATCGACGTTAAATGCTATCTGTTCCTGACAACCATCTGCCCGTCTCGTGCTCTCACATTGTCATTCCTGCCGCGTGTGCGGACAAGGCTTATGGAATCAAGATAGGATATCTCCCCGGGAGAGGCGGCATAATGTATGGCACCATAGACAGTCGAAGCCACTTTGGCCGAATCAAGGACGAGAAGCAGGCGGCTCATACCGTCAGCAGGGCCATTGTACCATCTGTACTCTGTCGTCCCGTCATTGTAGTCAACCGCCATATTAAGGGTGACTGCATTATGCGTATTGACACCTTTGACCGATAATGTGTACCGGTCTCCCCTATCCCAATTTTTATCCGATGACACATTGAACGATATGAAATCCGATGGGATATTTGCCGTGTTCCTGCGCATCTTTATTCCGCTCCATATATCCACCGAATCTCCGTCGAGGCTCATCTGCCGCGGCGCGCTCTCGGCCTTTCCGCCTGCACGTTCGGCCTCCTCAATACGTTTCTGCAATATCTCCTCTGTCTTGGTGCACATATCCATATAAGCCTGGATATTGTGTCCGTACCAATACAATGAAGTGTCCACAAGCTCCTGCGTCACTCCGTGCTTTGCATATATGGACTGCTGAAGCACCTTCCGGAGCGAATCATTGGCATAAGTGCGATGCTCACTCTCCACCACCGCGTCACCTATGTATAAGTCAGCCATAAGCCGTGCCATCTTATCCTCGGATATCACATAATCGGGGGTCTTGTTGCATGACACAATCAGAACGAGCAGAAGAAATATGACTGGTAAACGGCGCATTGTCAATTACAGATTTACATCCTGCCCCTTTTTGAATAGCCGCGCAGCGACAGGTCACGCAATCCGGAAGGGGATAACACATACTTGTGATAAAATATTATGAGCACGAATATTCCACATGATATGGCAGCGTCGGCAAGATTAAACACAGGCTGGAAAAACAGAAAAAAATCTCCTCCGATAAATGGCACCCACTCCGGCCATGTAAACGAGAACAGCGGGAAATAAAACATATCCACCACCTTGCCCATGAACACGGGGGCATACCCTCCGGTTGCCGGAAAGAGCGTTGCCACCTGAGGAGGCATGGGATTGTTGAATATGAGCCCGTAAAACACACAGTCAAATATGTTTCCGGCCGCTCCTGCCGTTATGAAGGCAAGGCACACAAGATACCCTTTCGGGACCTCCCTGATCCAAATTATCCGGCATATGTACCAGATCAAGGCTGTGACAGCGACTATGCGGAACAGAGTCAATGCCAGTTTACTCCCGATGGTCATGCCGAATGCCATCCCGTTGTTTTCTATGAACAGAAGATGAAACCAGGACAGCACCTGCACATCCTCTCCCAGATAGAAAGATGTCTTTACGGTTATCTTTATTATCTGGTCAAGGAGTACGGTTACAATAATGATGATGGCTACAATAGGGCCTCGTGAACGCATATTTGTTATTTTCTCTTCATGTTTTTTGCCTCCACGCTGCGGGTAGCATGCGGGACGGCGCGCAGACGCTCCTTAGGGATCAGTTCGCCTGTCTCACAGCACACTCCGTATGTCTTGTTCTCAATCCGGATCAAGGCATTCTGCAGATGCTGGATGAACTTGAGCTGACGGGTTGCCAACTGTCCGGCCTCCTCCTTGGAAAGAGTCGCGGCACCCTCCTCAAGGATCTTGAAAGTGGGCGATGTGTCGGCTATGTCATTACCATCTGTATTGTTTATATTGGCCCGCAAAGAATCATATTCTTTCTGAGCTTTGGCAAGCTTTTCAAGAATAATTGCCTTAAACTCCTGAAGCTCCTCGTCGCTATATCTGTTTTTCTCGCTCATAATAGTGTGAGTTAGGTAATTAATTGAAACGTAGTGTTAATTCTTTACTTATTTAACGAAATTTTCACGTAAAGGTTCACATCATCTATGGCGAGCTCGCTCACACCGTCAGCTCCGGCAGCCACAGGTGCTATTTCAAGCGAACTTGCAAGCACCTGACGTGAGATATAGTCGGAATATTCCCTTATGGCCTCATCGGTGGCTTCGCAGGGCGAGAATTCGAGGCGTATACGGTCAGTGACCTCAAAGCCGCTCTGCTTACGGATATTCTGCACACGGTTGACTATCTCGCGGGCTATGCCCTCACGCCTGAGTTCGGGAGTGACAGTCACATCAAGGGCGATGGTGACGGGGCCGTTGTTTGCAACGAGCCAGCCGGGTATGTCGTCCGATATTATCTCGACGTCACATGCGTCTACACGTACATCAGAGCCGTTTATATTCAGGTCGATATATCCCTGTCCCTCAAGGGTTGCCACAGCCTTTGAATCAAGCGACTTGATAGCCTCGGCCACAGCCTTCATATTCTTGCCATGCTTCGGGCCTAGCTTCTTGAAGTCGGGTTTGGCACTCTTGACTATGACATTTTCGTCATTGCCGACAATCTTGAGCTCCTTGACATTGATCTCATCCTTTACAAGGTCGGATATGGCCTCGAGCATTGACCTCATGTCATCGTCAAGCGCAGGCACCATAAGTGTGCTGAGCGGCTGACGCACCTTGATGTTGACCTTGCGGCGGAGCGCGAGTGTCATTGAGGTGATATCCTGGGCCAGCTGCTGGCGTTTCTCAAGCTCGGGCGCAGCGAGTGCCTGATCTACCTTGGGGAACTCCGCAAGATGCACCGATGTGTCTGATGCCGTGAGAGCACGATACAGCTCGTCGGCATAGAACGGTGCGAATGGAGCTATGAGGCGCGACACCGTCTCCAGACACTGATACAGAGTCTGATATGCAGCGTTGTCTCCGCTCCAGAAACGTTTGCGGTTGAGACGCACATACCAGTTGGAGAGCGAATCGACAAACTCTGATATGGCGCGGGCCGCACGTGTTGGCTCATAATCGTCAAGCGACTCTGTGACTGTCCCCACCAGAGTGTTGAGCAGGGAGAGCACCCAGCGGTCTATCTCGGGACGCTCTGCCACCGGAATAGCCGGAGCTGCCGGGTCAAACCCGTCAAGATTGGCATACAGCGCGAAGAACCCGTATGTATTATATAATGTGGAGAAGAACTTGCGCGATGTCTCGGCCACACCGTTCTCATCATATTTAAGGTTGTCCCATGGCGACGAGTTGGAGATCATGTACCAGCGCACCGGATCGGCTCCGAACTTCTCGATCTGGCCGAACGGATCCACGGCATTGCCGAGACGCTTCGACATTTTGTTGCCAAACTTGTCAAGCACAAGGCCGTTTGACACCACAGCCTTGTAAGCCACGGAATCAAAGAGCATCCCGGCTATCGCATGAAGCGTGAAGAACCATCCGCGCGTCTGGTCGACACCCTCGGCAATGAAATCGGCGGGATAAACCTCGCGGCTGTCAAACGCCTCCTTGTTCTCAAACGGATAATGTATCTGCGCATAAGGCATCGACCCGGAGTCGAACCACACGTCTATGAGATCCTTCTCACGATACATCGGCTTCCCGGACGGCGACAGCAGCACTATATCGTCGACATACGGACGATGCAGGTCTATCCTGTCATAATTCTCCTTGGCATAATTGCCCGGCTCAAAACCGGCCTTGCGATAGAGATTCTCCTTCATAAGTCCGGCTTCCACCGCACGGTCCATCTCGGCGCAAAGCTGCTCCACCGACGAGATACACATCTCCTCGGCACCGTCCTCCGTGCGCCATATAGGCAGAGGTGTGCCCCAGTAACGGCTGCGCGAAAGGTTCCAGTCCTGAAGATTCTCAAGCCACTTCCCGAAACGGCCCGAACCTGTCGACGCCGGCTTCCAGTTGATCCCCTCATTGAGCTTCATCAGTCGCTCACGCACCGCAGTAGTCTTTATAAACCAGCTGTCAAGCGGATAGTAGAGCACCGGTTTGTCAGTACGCCAGCAATGAGGATAATTGTGAGTGTGCTTCTCGATCCTGAACACCTTGTCGGTAGCCTTTAGCTCCATGCATATCTGCACGTCAAGGGTCTCGGTCTCCTCTGTGGCGGCAGGATCGTAAGCATTCTTCACATACTTACCCTCCCAGGCCTTGTAAGCCTCCGTATCGACCATCTCGCTGACAAACTTCGGATCCAGGTCTCTCAGAAGATAGAAACGGCCCTTCATGTCGACCATCGGACGGATATTGCCGTCACGGTCTATCAGGTGAAGCGGCGGCACACCGCTCTGCTTCGACACCCTGAGGTCGTCGGCACCGAACGTACCGGCGATATGCACGATACCCGTACCATCCTCAGTGGTCACATAGTCGCCCGGGATCACACGGAAAGCCCCCTCACCCGGATTGACCCAAGGAAGAAGCTGCTCATAATTTATGCCGACAAGATCAGTGCCCTTGACAGTAGCCACCACCTCATAAGGCACAAGCTTGTCACCCTTGCTATACTCATCGAGCTTAAGACCGGCAGCCTTGGCATTGAAAAGCGAGCCCATAAGCGCGTCGGCAGCCACCACAGTGATAGGCTTGCCCGAATAAGGATTGTAGGTGCGGACGATATTGTAAGCTATTTCAGGGCCCACAGCAAGAGCCGTATTCGACGGAAGAGTCCACGGAGTAGTTGTCCACGCCAGGAAATAAGGCGTGCCCCACTGGAAAAGAATATCCCTGTAGGGAGCAAGAGCAGGAGAATTGTCGTCGACCACCTTGAACTGCGCCACACATGTAGTATCCTTCACATCGCGGTAACATCCCGGCTGGTTGAGCTCGTGAGAGCTCAGCCCGGTACCGGCGGCCGGAGAATACGGCTGTATGGTATAGCCCTTATAGAGATAGCCCTTCTCGTAAAGCTTGCTCAGAAGCCACCACACAGTCTCGATATATCGGTTGTCATAAGTGATATAGGCATTAGGCATATCCACCCAATAGCCCATACGCTTGGTGAGATCCTCCCAAAGGTCAGTATACTTCATCACCTCACGGCGGCACGCGGCATTGTAATCATCCACGGATATCTTCTTGCCGATATCCTCCTTGGTGATGCCGAGCTCCTTCTCAACGCCAAGCTCCACGGGAAGGCCATGAGTGTCCCACCCCGCCTTGCGCTTCACCTGAAATCCCTGCATGGTCTTATAGCGGCAGAAAATATCCTTGATCGTGCGAGCAAGCACATGATGTATGCCCGGACGGCCGTTAGCCGACGGAGGCCCCTCAAAAAACACAAACGACGGACACCCTTCTCGCTCCGACATCGTGCGGCGGAACACATCCTCGTCGCCCCACAGACCGAGCACCCTCTGATTGATTTCGGGCAGATTCAGCCCGCCATATTCCTTGAATCTCTTCGCCATAATGAGATGAAATTTACTTTTTCCGGCCGGACAGACGGCCCGCCCGCAAGCGTGCTCCTGCCCATATTCTTAAAAAATTTTCGCAAAATTAGCAAAAATCCCCCGCATTTCCCACAAATTCCCCAAAAAGATTCCTCATAAAATCACACTAAACAATCTGAATAATCAGAATTGCCCTAATATTGCAATAAAAAAATAACCGGTGAGCCTCATTACCTGAGTCCTCACTGGTTACAGTCCTCATATTGAATAATCGTTATGCTGTCACATGCAGGAGTCTCAATATTTTTTCGATTATCCTGTCGGCATATCTTATCCCTTCAAAGAGGATGCATGAATGCACTTTGTTCTTCCTGTAAGCCCTCATGTGGTCCGCAAAGATCTTTCTATGGCTCTGCAATCCCGATGACGACACCCCGCCTGTCCTCATGGTGACAAAATCCTTGCTGATATATCTTATGGCTATCCTGTTTATGAATATCAGCCGCAACAACTGCTCAAAATCAGCAGCCACCTTAAATGAAGTGTCAAATTTTCCATACAGGGCATAGACCCTCCGCCGGCAATAGAACGACGGATGAGCCGGCATATACCCCATACGCATCTTCCATGGGCGGAATGCTCTGGAGCTATAATATCGGACGCATCTGCCAAGATCCGGACTTTTCACATAATGAACATCGCCATATACTGCGTCAAAGCCCTCGATCTCTCTTTCCACTGTGGAAAGGATATCATCAGAGGTATAGAAATCATCGGAATTCAGTATCCCTATCACATCTCCGGAAGCCATATCAATGCCCTTGTTCATAGCGTCATACAGCCCTCCGTCCCTTTCGGACATTATCACAAGTGACTTCCCTGCATCCGCATACCTCCGGCGGAAACTTTCTGCGATCTCCAGTGTGTTGTCACTGCTACCACCATCCTTGATGATATGCTCGACATCTCTATGAGTCTGCCTCAACACGCTTTCCAATGTGTCACGCAGAGTCGCGCCACTATTGAAAGTGGCGGTGATGATGGAGATTTTCATTGGGCTATATTCAATAGTCGATTGTAAAGAGATATATACTCATTCGCCATTTTTTCCCAGGAGAAACGTTTAGAGTTCTCCAATCCGTCTGTTATGGTCTGGTTGCGCAAAGACGTATCATGCAGCCTTGACAGCATCCATTTGAATTCCGATTCGTCAAGTTGGTCCATCATGCCCCAAGTGTTTCCCATTACTTCTGGAATTGATGATGAGTTCAAGGTAATTACCGGACATCCTGCTCTTTGTGCCTCAAGTACCGGGATGCCGAATCCTTCATAGGAAGAGGGATATGCGAGGCAATGCACGGAATTATATATTCTGTTCAGTTCTGTATTGTCGGGATGCTTTATAAAATCGTATCGACCTGGGATATGGGTGTCAAGAGATTTTTTCTCAGCCATTGTTATTTCTGCGCCACATATCAGCAATCTATAATCAGTGCCTGACAATGCCTTTACAACGAATTCAAAATTTTTGTAACCGCTTCTTCCTCCTATGAATAATACCGAATTCCTGTATCTGTCATAAGGTTTGTGTTGTATTGGACGATAGTCATCGGACACGCCATTGTAAATCACATGGATCTTACCCGGATCGATGTCAGGGACAATCCTCAACAGGTCATTTTTTGTGTTCTCGCTTACACATACCACGGCATCGCTATGGGAGATAGCTCTCTTGTTGAGGTAGAGCCTTAGTTTGTTACGGACAGACTTCGCCTGAAAGAAATCGGTGAAGTCATGAAGGGTGGTAACAGTTATAGCGTCAGGGTTTGAGCACAGTCTGAAATATGATGAATGGAATATGAATGGTCTATGTTCCCTGATGTCTACTTTTTGAAATTGGGAGAGGATTCGGTTAAAATGACGAGAGTTGATTATGTCTTGATGTGCTATCTCAACCTGTTTTCGGAATATATTGTCTAAGGCATCAGGGTATTCTATGAACTTTGCGTCAATATTCTGTCTGATTACCTCAGAAATCAGGTTTTGCCAAACCGCAGAGATCCCACCTGCTTTCTGAAGAGAAAAAATAATATTGTCAAAAAATAACATTATAGTTAATATACTGTATTTCTTATGGATGACGAGAAGATACTGTAATATGGAATGAACAAATCGCTGTATATACCATTGATAGAACTATAGTAGGAAAGAAAACAATAAGTCAGGATGGCAATAGTCAGCGTGAGTTGCCATTTTGGCGTTAATTTTGAAATAATGAGACCTATCAGAATGATAAAACCGCCTGTAAAAAGAGAAGTTAATCGTCCAAGATCAGGCACAACTCCCATGACGAGGCGATTAAATGAGATGCCTAATATGTAGAGGTTGAAGAGAATATTGTATTTAAGATCTGACTTGAAGTATTTATTCTTAAAATAGTAGAAAAACAGCACGTATAATGTGCTGTTTGCAATCGAAAGAAGATACCGACCTGTTGACATTACACCATATTCTTCGATTTCACCTTTCAGATAATGGTCCATCTTACTTTGCATTGTCGAATCGGCTCCATCATAAAATATCATGAAAAAAACTTTTAGGTATCCAAGTGTAGTTTCGGCCAATCTGCCTAAAACTATGCATCCAACATATATGGTTATCAAAATGGATATCGGTATATTCTTTCGACATATAAAATATACCGGAAGAAATGCTATAGTGGTACGGTGGATTAGAAATGCGAGTATTACTGTGGCGGCAAAAGGTTTGAACCTGCTTTCAAAAAGATATATGTATGATGTTAGTATCAGATTGCTTGCAAGAGTATAGCGTATAGGGAAAAGTCCGATTATAAAGAGATATATAAGGACAAGAGACGGATTCCTGACTTGCATCCGTTTTGCGAAAACCCATATGCAAAATAGATTCAGACCACATTCTACAAACAGAAATATAGTGAAAGAGTCTGTGAAATTCCTGACAATTTTGTTAAGGAGCACATACCCAATCTCAAAGTCTTTTCGCTGATAATTTTGTAATACATCTGAGAATCCGTCATGATAAGATGTCCAGTCAGTACCTGTTCTCCACCGAAAAGCTTGGAAACATAAGATAACTCCGGCCCCGAAGAAAAATGCAACATATCTGTGACGCATCTTGAGCGAAGGTGTGATCAACACCATCAAGCTCAGAAATACGAATACAAGAATGTAAGGAGCCATCAGAAATTAAGAGCCTTCTTGAAAAGTTTCAGGCTCGATTCAAATGAGTACTTCTCAAGATACAGATCATAAGAAGCCTTGTTGAATTTAGTGGGGCGTGAAAAAGAATTGATTGCTGAAATGAACTCTTCGGCAGTGTTACATTCTGTAGCCTCCTCAGCCGACATGTCATAACCTGTAAAAGCCTCCTGACTTCCTATTATGTATTTTCCGTGCATGAGCGATTCTGCTGTTTTCACTTTCATGCCACTTCCGGAGAAGATAGGCAGAATCACAAAGTCGGCATCCTCATAGAATGGGACAAGGTCAGGTACATTGGAGTGTACCTCAACCTTTTCATTCTCAATAATCTCTTTCGGTAGGAGATTCATTGAGGCTCCGACAATATTTAGCTTAATGTTTACATATGGCAACACGTTGGATACAAACCAAGTTATGCCTTGTACATTCGCAAAAAAATAACTGCCGATAAAAAGAGCCTTGGTCCTTTCATTGGGCAATGTGGTATTACGAATTAGCCGGGGATTTTCCCTAAAAGTAATAGGAATCAGGAAACGAGGTCGGCGACCATAATATTTTTGTATTGATTTCGCGTCTCGCTGATTAAGAGCTATTATCTCATCGGAATATTTTACCGCACATTTCTCATTATGGTCAGTCGATGGTATCCAGTACCATCTGAAATAATCTCTATTTACACTAATAAAATCGCGGATAAATTCTTTTTCTATATTATGGAAAAATGTGATGACTCTGACATTTTTGAAACGTTTCTTTACACTTTTGGCAAAAGAACCCAATAAAGAACTGTCAATAAACACATCGGTAATACCTTTTTCATCGATTGTCCGAAGGAGATATCTTTTCAATGAACTGTTCATACCTCCCATATATCCATGCAGAGCGTCAAAAACTCTTCTAAAGATTATCTTAAAATTCCGTTTTACAGGATACGGTTCAATGATGTGTGTTATGACATTTTCTTTACCAAAAATATTTTCAATAGATTCAATATTACGTCTGGAACACTGAAGACCACCAGTATATTTTTGACCGCTCGTAAATGATATTATAAGAATTTTTCTCATCTACATATTATTTTTGATTTCTGAGACACTACTGTTGAGCCATCGGGTACATTTTCCACAACAATAGCACCAGCTCCGATTTTTACATTGTTGCCAACTATCACATTGCCGATAATGATTGCTCCCGCTCCAACGTATACATTGTCACCAATAACAGGTGAGCCTCCCTTTCCTGCTCCAATAGTCACATTGTGAAGAATGGTGCAATTTTTTCCAATGACTGCCGATCCATTGATAACCGTACCGAATCCGTGTATCAGAACGAATCCCTCCCCTATAAATGGGCAACGACCTAAGTCACAATACCCCCCCCTATTGTTAAAAAATACTAACAATAGGGATAGTCTGCCTATCCTTAGATTGAATTGTTCTCTGAATTCGGGTTGAAAAACCAATAAGGAAGCAAGTGATACAAACATATGGTTCTTGCTTATAAAATCTCGATATCTCCCCCATGCCAATATATCCGCATTGATTATTCTTCTATTTCGAGAAATTAAATATAAAAGTAAATGGCAGATCAGAAAAGGGAACGACAGGAATAACCTGATCTTATTATATATAGTTAATTTCATCCGGTTATTATGCTATGTATCTTGGACTTGAATCGGTCGTAGCTATTTTCCTCAGCAAATTTTCGACAATTTTCGGACATCTCATTGTATTCCGAATCGGATAATGACAATAGATATTCCGCTGATTCCTTAAATGATGAAATATCTCCTGCCTTATAGGTCCTGCCTAATTTTAAAGAATCAATATCGACTCCTATCCGAGAATTGTCACTCATCAGGAATGGTTTTCCTAATGCAATGGCATCATTGAAACTCGTTAGTCCGATAAGTAAGGCTTCGTCCTTGACTTCCATGGGGATACATATGAATCTGGACTGTTCATATTCTTTCAGCAGATCAGGGTAGCTCATCTCATTGCCGGATTGGCTATGCTCACCGACAATCTTGTAGGTCGCGCCTAATTCTTGAAGGCCCTCTTTCATTAATGCGTAATCACGGTGAGTCTTGCCCGCTGATATGAAATCTATGGTGTGATTGATATTACCCCCCCCTGAATTTTTATAGAATTCGATATCCGGACCCCAAAAAATATATTCAATCCTTTCGTTTAATTCAGGGTATAGACAAGGGATTTCAGGGCATATGCATATGCATTTATTGTATTGGGACACCAAACGTAGTTTTCTTGCCGGATGATGAAGCACAGTTATTATTTGCTTTGATGAAAGGCCTAATCTTTTAAGCAGCAGGAACAGATAATCATACCCGGGCACGGCACTGTAAATAACATCACAGCGTAGTCCGTTTATCAGAGCCTTGATATTTTGGACCAAAGTCCAAAGTTTACCTCTTTTTGAGGTTTTGACAAGGCATCTTTTGAAAACAATCCTATTATCATCAATGTCAGACCCCCATAAATGGTTGTATGGCATCTGGCGATCTTCACATGTCTTTAATGAATTTTCATCATTAAAATAGTCATTTATATATAGGACTTTCTTCGCTTTCATTGCTGTTATTTCGCACGATTATTTTCGCTTTGTCGCAAATTACTGTCGCATTGTCAGGTACATCGTTAACAACAATAGCTCCTGCTCCAATTTTTACATTGTTACCGATTTTTATGCCCCCAATTATAATTGCTCCGGCCCCAATGGTTACATTATCTCCGATGATGGGATTTGCTCCATTTGAATCACCGATGGTAACACCGTGTAGCATTATACAATTTTCACCAATTATAGAATTGGGATTAACTACACAACCAAGACCGTGTAATAAAACGAATCCGGGACCTATTGCCGCTCCCTGTATTTCGCAATTATCATTTCCCTTAAAAAATAATATAAAGTGACGTAGTCGGCCGGCTCTTAGATTAAACTGATATCTAAATTCAGGTTTAAGAATGAGGAGCTGAATTAAATATATTAAAGTCGATCGTGATTTGATCCCTGATAGATGGCGTCTATGGCTGATATCCTGTTTTAGCAGTTCTCTTTCAGGCATTATGAAATAGATTATCAGATGCATTATTAATAATGGCGCACCTAATAGAGCCAAAATGATATCAGATATTTTATATGACATTTACGAATTTATTAATCCAACCCATTTGGGAATGATCTTTTCAATATTAAAATTATTGGAATACTCACAGGCATTGTCTGACATGACCAATCGATGGTTGCGATCATTTATCAAATCTTGTAGACAATTGATATATGCTTTGTCATCGTCATTTGGGATAATATATCCACTATATCCATTACCAACACATTCGGACAAAGATTTAAATGAATCATACACAATTGGCACACATCCGAATTGTTGAGCCTCAAGTAATGTCAGAGGCCATCCTTCATCGCGAGATGTCATCAGCAATATTGATGCTTCTTGGTAGAACGGTATAGGATTCTTATGATATCCACAGAATTCAATATTGCTGATTTTATTTTTTCGAGCCAAATACTTATAGTAATTTAGATCCGGACCTGTCCCAACTATTTTTAGAGTCCAGCTTAAATTACTGAAGCATATACGCCCCCAATATTTTATTATCTTTGAAATTCTTTTTTGCGATTCTTCAAGCCTGCCGATTACTAATATGACATTCTTTTTTTTATAATTATTTGAGTTAGGTGTATATGTATTCGGGTTGGGTATTGTTAGAAATTTTGATTTTATTGAATCGGTAATTTCCACCCAATCTTCCGTATATTTGTCACATAATAATATTATGCGGTCAGAATGTATTGATATTTCCCGGTATTTCCTTATCCATCTGTATTTGACATATTGATAACGTATTTTCCAGGTTAATGCACATGCTATGTCTTTTAATACTCTGCTTTTCTTTTTGAACAGAGATCTTGAATATGTTTCCCAATTAAAGAACGACACCTCAGAAAGGGGTGTCATATGATGTACAAAAATCAGTTTAATTGCTAGATTGTTATCATCAATTGTTTTTCGTAATGCTATCAATGAATCAAAGTCATTCTGACAGATTATTTTGGAAATGTGTTTCTGACGTAGAAACTGAATGAAATCATTAGATGAAAATCCGTTTTTTACATGTAACTCGCAATCAAAACAATTGCTGATCACGTTAGTTTCGCCAAAGTTCAGATATGCGTTATAAACGTTATATCCCATATCTCTTAGAGACTTGGATATGGTTGTAGTGATTTTCTCAACGCCACCGAATAGAGATGAGGCTCTTATGTTTGTGAAAAATAAAATGCCCATCAGCTGTATTGAGCTTTAATTCGCTTGATAAAAGCATTCAGACCAGTGTCTACAAATAAGAGGTATATAATGAGTGGCATACAAAATATCAGAATATTGCAGCCCCCTTTATAACAGAACTCCCACCATGAATTGATGTCTGCAATGGCGGTGTGTTCTTCCGCGAAGTGCCATATTATAAATGAAATAAATGTTCCGATGAATAATTTCATATTCAACAGCCAATATCTTACGGAATTAATTTTCAATCCGAAAGAGAATAGAAATATAGGCTTCCATATAAATACGATCAATACCAGACTAATCAAAACACCACCAATTATGCCATTTATACCGAATAAACTTCCAAGAATTATTGACAGCCCAATATTTAAAATAGTTTCCAATATCGGAGACCAAATATCTTGAAACTGCCCAAATGCTGACAAGAAAGAATCGACAGTTATTCTTGATATCGTAATGTACATTATACCGGATATTATATAAACAGTCGAATCCTCTAAAATGTAATCAATTCCAAGCCATAATTTAACAAAAGGTTTGCTTAGAACGGCAACGCCAAAACATAGCAATATGGTGATTATGAATCTGACGGTAAATATTTCATTGAAAACATTTATTATCGATGATTTATTCCCTTCAGCGACAAGATTGCCGATGGCTCCCACTGTGCTGTTGAATATTGCATTCGTCAACATGGTTATTCCGGTTACTATAACCATATAATTTGTGTATAGCGTCACGTACTTTAAGGAAATAAATGCATATATAATTATCGGACTTGTTTGTGTTAGAGCAAAGCCTGCTATCTTATGTATGAAAACCTGTTTAATCTTGGTTATTATTATCTTATTTTTATTTTTAAGAGAAGAAAATGAGTCAGAAATTCTCTTTATATACGGAAAAACTTTTATGGTTGTATTATATAACGATACCGATGCAATTATTGAAAAAATCATTTCGGCTATAAGCCACCAGATATAGGGATTCTGAGTCGTTTTTACTAATACTATTTGAGTTAATACTTTTATAAGAAGCCAGGATTTGTATGAGAATTGTATTTTATAGTCGAGTTGAGATACTGACAGGAGTATCTGATTATAGTTTATGAAATAGCTTAACAGGACTGATACTAGAAATGTTATGAACGTTGCAAAAGGATACCATAACGGAAGATCTATTTTCTCAAAAATTAATGGAAAAAACATCATCAATATTATTGCTCCAATGATGATGAAAAATCCTATTTTCTGATATAGACATCTATGAAGGTTTATTATCTCGTTAATCTTATCCTTATTGTTGTCATATAATGGCTTATACAATGAAAATCCGACTGCCGTCCCAATCCCTAATTCGGCAAGATTAAGGAATTGCAACAAATTCATCATAGTGCTGTTTAACCCTAATATATCATCACCGAGAATATCTAAAAATACTTTTCTGGAATAGAATTTTAATATAAAATCTATCATAAAAAACAGCAATGCAATAATGCTGTTCTTTATACTTTTACTTGTTCTTGATTCAATATGGTTACTCACTTATTGTATACGACTGTTATGTCGCAACCGAGATCTTCGGGGCGGGGAGGGGTTCGATGTTGAGGCGGGAGATGCGCAGGAGGGCGCAGCCAAGCACGGAGAGCTCGATCAGCACTTCGCTGTCCTTGGCACTGGTGTGGGCGGTAGTGGCTTCATTGATGCCGGAGGCGGTTGTGCCGGTATCGAGGATCTCTCCTTCGAGGCCGCGCAGGCCGCCGCGGACTATGCGCACGCGGTCGCCTCGGCGAAGCGGACGGTCTATGATGCTCACGGGGCTGTCGGAGTTGCCGAGGATGAAGCGAAGGGTCTGCATCTCGCGCTCCGGGACTGTGGCGGGGCGGCCTTTGGCGCAGACGGCGCGGTCGGTCATGAAACGTTTGATAAAAGGATATGCCACTATGCGACGACGCTCCGGCTCGCTGCAGCGGATGAACACGGCGGCGCGGATCACTACCTGTTCGCTCCTTACGCGGCGGCCGCTCCTGAGCACTCTGACGTAGCTCTGGGTGGCTACGTAGCAGGTGTGGCCCAAGGCTGTGAGCTTGTCGCGCACGCTTTTCTCGCTGTTGTTGTTCACCACGGCTATATACCATCTGCACGCCTGGTCAACGGCATTGACCGAATGCGTGGATGGGACCTTATCTACTGCCTCAACCTGAGCTGAATTTGCCGTCAGAGGGATGGCTGTACCAGCAGGTGAAGATGTGGCTGGATCTGCTACCATATTCGAGGCTGTGCCCCGATATGAAATCGATGGCTCAATAGCTGAAACTGGATTTGAGCTTGGATCCGAATTTATATCCGATAGGCCATGGTCTGAAGCCGTAAATGAGGCTATTGGTCCAATGATCGAAGCTGTATCTGTGGCTGTTGTCGGGACCTCGGCTGAAATCGAAGCTGAGGTCAGAGTTTTGGCCAAGCCTACGGCGTCGTCGATGCCTGTAGGCTCCGGCGAAACGCATGTGCAGCTGATATCTTTAGAAGTCTGCAAATCAGATCCTTGTCATCCGCATCTCTTGGCAAGAGATGCAGTATCATTAGAAACCAGTTGCAAAATTAACAAAATTCCACATATGTGGCAAATTTAGTAACTATTCAGCGAAAGCAAAAGCTATAAAGAGTCGCCTCGCCTGATTAGACG
>CAJURI010000018.1 GCA_910588795.1 uncultured Duncaniella sp.
CTGCACGCCTCTCAGCACTCGCACCTGAAACGAGCGCGTCTACCATTCCGCCACTTGGGCAAGTGTCGTTCTGTTTTGACTGTGCAAAGGTAATGCTTTTTTTTATAGGTTGCAATTGTTTTTACATTTTTTTGTCTTAGCTTTGCCCATATTCCCAAAAAACTTATCACAAAAGGATATCACAAAACCGATGCAACCGCCACTGACATGAGTGCGTCATGCTCATTGCTACGGTCCGGTCAGACACACACTGACAATGCAATAGATCTGACCGGCCAGCCTCTCGCAACCAATCATTCCGGAAGCACCTTACATAGCCAAGCAAAAATTCTCGGATAAAGCACCGACAGCAGACGAGGATCCGACAGCATAAGATCGTGAAGCCCTCCCACGACCTTTATGCACGTGACATCAGGCCCGAGCATAAGTCCGTAACGGCGTATATCCCTGACATCGAGCACTCCGTCAGCCTTGTTATGTTCCGGAGTCCATGTGTCACCAGTGACACTCTCAGCCGAATACATCAGCAGGATAGGCACCCTGATCTTTGCCTTGCCGTCACGAAGCGATCTCTGAGCCCGGTCTATAGCCCTCACCCACCCGGCCGTTACATCAGGTGACTGCTGAAGCTTCCACTGTGTATCATAGTTCCAGTATCCGTGATACCTCTTTAGCAGACTCTCCGCATAAGCAGTAGATTTCCCCTGCGATATAGGCATATCGGGAAATATGCCACCTATCCATGAGATCAAAGGGACCAGCTTCTCCTTCCATCCGAGGTTCCAGTCAAGAAAAGGGCTGTTAAGTATCAGAGCATCGACCTTTCCAGCCGAAGATGATGCCATGAAGCAGGCCGTGATAAGCCCGCCTGTGGAATGCCCCATAAGCACTACCTCATCAATCCCCGATCGCCGCATGATAACAAGAGCCGAATCTATATCCGGATAATATTCACTTATGTCACGGACCTCAAACATCCGCTGTCCCTTCAATATCGACCGTCCGTACTTCCGGAGATCCACAGCATAGAAATCATACCCGTGAGCCACAAACCGGTCACCCATGTCGGCATTGAAGAAATAATCATTGAACCCGTGTACATACAGCACACCGCGTCTCACCCCTCCCGCCACCGTATCAGCCACACACTTGCGTATGATGGTCGACACGACCGGCCCGGAATAATCCGTTCCCTGGTCTACACGTCGCATCTCATAGCCGTCACCGAGCAGGTCAGGCTGCCATGACGCATCCCCGGCACCCCTCACAGGCAGCACACACTGCACTATGAGGACCAGCAATATCAATATCCTATACATGTGATAAAACATAATCTGCATTTACAGATATAACACGCCAGATCAAAAATAAGCCTAAACTTCCACACAGGAAAAAACAAAAGCATAAAAAGGACGCGGGAAACAGCCCGGCAGAGTCACACTCCATCGCCGGCAGCTTCCCGCGCATTTACATTGCAGATATACTGTCTATGATCAATAAGCGAACATAGGATAGTCAGCCATAGTGGCATTTACCTTAGTGCGCACGGCTGCGATAGTATCGGCATCGGCAGGAGCGCGGAGCACAGTATCGATCATCTCAGCTATGTCACCCATGAGGGCTTCCTTCGCGCCGCGTGTGGTGATAGCCGGAGTGCCGAGACGTATACCCGACGTCTGGAAAGGCGAACGGCTGTCAAACGGCACCATATTCTTATTGGCTGTGATATCAGCTTCCACAAGAGCCTTCTCAGCGACCTTACCAGTAAGATCGGGGAACTTGGAACGCAGGTCCACAAGTATACAATGGTTGTCAGTACCGCCCGACACAATATTGTAGCCCATAGACATGAGTGCCGACGCGAGAGCTGCAGCATTCTTCTTCACCTGCATCTGATACTCTTTGAACTCCGGCTGCAGAGCCTCGCCGAATGCCACGGCCTTGGCTGCTATCACATGCTCAAGCGGACCGCCCTGCACTCCGGGGAATACAGCCGAGTCAAGCAGCGACGACATCATCCTCACCACACCCTTCGGAGTAGTCTTCCCCCAGGGATTCTCGAAGTCCTTGCCCATCATTATCACGCCGCCACGCGGACCGCGGAGAGTCTTGTGGGTAGTCGATGTGACGATATGGGCATATTTGACAGGATTGTCCAGAAGACCGGCAGCGATAAGACCGGCAGGGTGAGCCATGTCGACCATAAAGATAGCTCCGATCTCATCGGCGAGACGGCGCATGCGGGCATAATCCCATTCACGGCTGTACGCGCTCGCGCCGCCCACTATCAGACGTGGACGCTCCCTTCTGGCCACTTCCTCCATCTGCTCGTAGTCAACACGGCCGGTCTCGGCGTCCACATTGTACTCAAGTGCATGGAACATCAGGCCCGAGAAATTCACGGGGCTGCCATGGCTCAGATGTCCGCCATGGCTCAGGTTCAGGCCAAGGAACTTGTCACCCGGCTTAAGGCATGCCATGAATACTGCCATATTGGCCTGGGCTCCGGAATGAGGCTGCACATTGGCCCACTCCGCGCCAAAGAGCTCCTTAAGACGCTCTATAGCCAGAGTCTCAGCCTCGTCAACCACCTCACAGCCGCCATAATAGCGGTGACCGGGATAACCTTCGGCATACTTGTTGGTGAGGCACGATCCCATTGCCTGCATCACCTGGTCACTTACGAAATTCTCCGACGCTATCAGCTCGATACCTTTCTTCTGCCGCTGATGTTCGCGTTCGATAATATCGAAAATGGCGTTGTCTCTTGTCATACTGTGTATTTATTTTAATTAAGGGTTATTTCTTCTTTACTGACCATCCGAAGCGTCCTATAGGCGCGCCCTGTTCGAAATACTGTCCGTGGGAATAATTGAGCAGCCCGGCCGACGCGAGGTCAAACGCACCGGTGTCAGGATCCATGAGGCTTTCGTCGGCAAGCACATTGAGCACATCGGCCACAAACATGTCATGGCTTCCGAGATGTACAACTTCCTTCACCCTGCACTCTATCGACAGCGGCGATTCAGCTATCGACGGACACCCTACCTTTATTCCGGGCTCAGGTGTAAGACCGGTCTCCTTCCATTTGTCATATTCCGCTCCCGACCTGACTCCGGCCCAGTCCGTGGCACGCGCCATGGCTGAAGTGGTCAGATTGATGGTAAACTCCATCCTCTCCTTGATGAGTGAGTAAGAATGACGCTCCGGACGCACGGATATGTAGCACATAGGAGGATTGGTGCACAGAGTTCCCGTCCAAGCCACCGTGAGAATATTGCTGCGCTCCATAGTGCCGCAGCTCACCAGCACAGCCGGCAGCGGGTAAATCATGGTGCCGGGTTTCCAGGATACCTTCATAAATCAGGACTTTATCCGTTATATCTGTATTATCTGCGCTTCGGCACTCTTCACGGTATGCGAGCAATAGTGACACGATATCGTCACGTCATCCCTGTCCACGACATGAAAACAGGTGCGCATCGGCTCATTGTTGGTGATACACTTCGGATTGCCGCACTTCACGAGCCCGAGGATGGTATCCGGAAGAGTCACCGGAAACTTCTCCACCACCTCGTAGTCCCTTATGATATTCACTACAGCCGACGGCGCGATGAGTGCTATGCGGTTGAGCGTCGTCTCCGGAAAATACACATCGGCAACCTTGATGATCCCCTTGTGTCCGAGCTTTTTGCTCTCAAGATTATTGCCTATCGTCACTGCCGACTTCACCTTCTCGATACCTAATATTTTCACAGCCTTGAACAGGACTTCCGAAGGAATATGGTCTATCACCGTGCCGTTGCGCAAAGCCGCCACAGCGAGTTCGGCCTTGGATATACTCGTCATTGGATTATCGTTTTAGATGGTCGTGTTTAATCGTTAACTTCGATTCCGAGCGAACGGCATATTATGGCCTGGCGGGCATAAAGCCCGTTGCGCGCCTGCTCGAAATAATAAGCCTTGGGATTGTCGTCCACATCCTGTGCTATCTCATTGACACGAGGGAGGGGATGCAGTATGCGCAGATTGTCGCGGGCATCGGCAAGCATGGCATTGTTGAGATTGTACAGATCCTTGACCCGTTCATACTCCATTATGTCGGCAAACCTCTCCCTCTGCACACGGGTCATATATATTATGTCGCTCGTATTTATTACTTCCGGCGAGAAGTCAGTATGATCAGTGTACTTTATACCGTTATCACGGCAGAATGCTTTATACTCCTCAGGCATGTCAAGCTCCTTGCAGGCAACAAAGCGGAATGTGGGATTGAAGTACTTCATAGCCATTATGAGCGAATGCACAGTGCGGCCATACTTGAGGTCACCGACAAGAGTGATGGTCAGATTCTCGAGCGTGCCCTGGGTCTTGTATATCGAATACAGGTCAAGCATGGTCTGCGACGGATGCTGGTGCGCGCCGTCGCCTGCATTTATTATGGGGACATCCGTCACCTCGGTGGCATAAAGGGCAGCCCCCTCAAGAAAGTGGCGCATCACTATAAGATCAGCATAATTGCTCACCATCTTTATGGTATCCTTCAGGGTCTCCCCCTTTGACGTCGATGTGTTGGAGGCATCGGAAAATCCTATCACACGGCCGCCAAGACGGTTGACTGCCGTCTCAAAGCTCAGACGCGTGCGGGTCGACGGCTCGAAAAAGAGTGTCGCCACCACCTTGCCTTCGAGCAGACGGCGGTTGGGCCTGGCCTCAAACTTTCTAGCCGTCTCGAGCAGACTGAGTATCTCATCGCGACTTAAATCGCTGATTGACACAAGACTTTTTGTATTCATTGCAGTGAAATGTGAGGTACACTTGAGTACCATGCAAAGGTAAACAGAAATTTCAATTTTCGCAAGCAAGTTGACGCTTCATTTCACGCAATAGTTTTGTGGTGCGTCTATTGACCGCCACACCGGCAAGGCACCCCACTGCAAGACCGGCAATACACCCCGGCAGCACATATGCTCCATACGTGTCGGTAAACTCCATGGCCATGTACACCATCAGAGGCACCATCAGCGCAAGGCCTACCATACGGCGCACACGCCTAAACGACTCAAGACGGCACACATCCCTGATAGAATCGACCATTGTGGCATTGGACGGATCCATGCCTGACAGCATACGGTACTGCACGGCATGCAGCAAGCCCATGACTATGAAAAAAGCCGACACGGCCACAGCCAGCACCTCATGGTCAGGAGCAAGAGGTATCATGCACAGCACTCCGGCGACACAGCCGCCTATAAGGCGTAGGCTTATGCGCCTGAGCCGGCCACGGAGCGTGCGCACACCATGTCCTGAAGCCACTTTGCGCTCAACCTTCAGGGTTTCATCCCCGCAGGGAGGCACATCTATTGATTTCCATTCGTCTCGCAGATTATCTATATCCATTGTCGTCATTCCTCCTTGTTTCGTTCGCTCAGTTTCTGTTTGATCCGGTGAAGCCTGGTTGCCACCGTATTGCGCTGAAGCCCTGTCAGCTCCGATATCTCGTCATAGCTCTTCTCGTCAAGCCACATGAGTATGATCGCCTTGTCCATCTTGTCCAGACAAGAGATCAGCCTGTACATATGCCTTAGTCTCTGTCCGCGCTCACTGTCCTCGCATTGAAAGTCCGACACGGCATCCAGCGTCACTCTGCCGTGGCCGTGTTTCGCATTATGGCGTATATAAGTGACACATGTATTGAAAGCCACCCTGTATATCCATGTCGACAGACGCGAGTCGCCGCGGTAGCTTCCCAGGCCCTGCCACAGATTGGCAAGCACCTCCTGATACAGATCATCAAGTTCAGAGGCATCCGAGGCATACATATAGCACACCTTATAGATCATCTGGCGGTTGTCGTTGACAATCGCCATGAAACGGGACTCTTTTTCACAGGGCTCTGACATATATTCAATCTGACGCGAAATTACAGCAAAAGTTTCAGTACATACGGAACTTTTTCATTAATTTCGCGTCAGATTGAATAAAAAGCTTTATAAATGGACATATTACAGGTCGAGAATGTAAGCAAATCCTACTCCTCCCACCTCGCACTCGACGATGTGAGCATCAATGTCCCTGAAGGGAAAGTCTACGGGCTTCTCGGCCCCAACGGAGCCGGGAAAACCACTCTCATCCGCATAATCAACCACATCACGGCCCCTGACAAAGGGCACGTATCATTCAACGGGCACACCCTCTCTGCTGCCGATGTCACTTCCATCGGCTACCTGCCCGAAGAGCGCGGCCTGTATAAAAAGATGAAAGTCGGGGAACAGGCAATGTTCTTCGCCCGGCTGAAAGGCCTGAGCCGGTCAGACGCAGCCAGAGAGCTAAGGGAATGGTTCGGAAAATTCGGCATTCTATCCTGGTGGGACAAGCGCGTCGAAGAGCTCTCCAAGGGGATGGCACAGAAAGTCCAGTTCATAATCACAGTCCTGCACCGTCCCAAGCTCCTGATATTCGACGAACCTTTCTCGGGATTTGACCCCATAAATGCCACCCTGCTCAAGAAGGAGATACTCGGCCTGCGCGACAACGGTGCCACCGTGATCTTCTCGACCCACAACATGGCCTCTGTCGAGGAGATATGCGACAACATCACACTCATCAACAAAAGCCGCAACATCTTAAGCGGGAATGTAGATGAACTCCGGAGGCAATATTTCGGCGACCGGTACGACATAACATTTTCAGGCGACCCGGCGGCACTGATGACAGCCCTGAACGGAGTAGCCGACTCTTTCCGCATACTGGAGCCTGACCAGCGACAGCGCACGGGAATATCGCTCCACATCTCGCCGGGCGCGTCGCTACGCGACATAATAACTATCGCCAACGACACCGTGGAAATATCATCCATACGGGAAAGCCTTGCCTCAATGAACGACATATTCATCCGCGCCGTCAGCAACGATGCCGCCGACGCGACAGCCAGCTCAATCCAATGTCAAGAATATCAATCATAATCGAACGCGAATACCTCGAACGCGTCAAGAAAAAAAGCTTCATATTCACCACAATCCTCATGCCGGTGCTCATGCTCGCCCTTATGGCGATGCCTGCGCTCATCATTGCCAATGTCGACAGCAGCGTCACCACCCTCCTTGTGGTCGACAACAACGGGCTCATAGCCGACAAGCTCACCGACACTCCGGAAGTAAAATTCCTCACCCGTGAGTCCCTTACCGTCGACTCAGCACTGGCCCGCACCGACGTGGATGGCGTGCTTGTGATACCCCACGGCATCATAGACTCGCGCCGCAGCTCACTGCAGCTTTTCAGCAACGGGCCGTCCTCCTATACCGCCGAGAACGCCATATCGACCCAGATAGACAAGATCATCGAGAACGAGCGGCTAAAGCACTACAACATAGCCGACCTCGACAGCATACTCGCCGAAGTGAAGTCATCCGTAGCCATAAGTGCCGTCCGCAACGACCGCGAGAGCGGAGAGGACGAGATCATCTCATCCGGCGTAAGTTACGGAATAGGCATAGGCATGTCATTCGTGCTCTACATGTTTCTGCTCATATACGGGCAGATGGTCATGACCTCCATAATCGAAGAGAAAGGCAACCGCGTGCTCGAAGTGGTGGTGTCATCCGTAAAACCCATGCAGCTCATGATGGGCAAGATCATAGGCGTAGCACTCGTAGCGGTGACACAGATGGTGCTGTGGGGCATCCTTCTCGGGATAATGTCGGCATGGGTGCTCCCGGCAATAATACCCGCAGAATCCATGGCCGACATAACCGCTCTACGCGCCGGAAACCTTGACGCGATGAGCTCGGCAGAGTCCATTGACATGGTAAATGTGCTCGCGTCCCTCACACAGGTCGGCAACATACTCGGTCTTATAGGGATGATGACACTCTTCCTCGTACTCGGCTTCCTGATATATTCGTCCATATTCGCCGCCATAGGGTCAGCCGTCGACAACATCCAGGACGCTTCTCAGATGACCTCATTCGCAGTCTTCCCCATAATATTCGGTCTGATATTCGCACTGATAGCCGCAGCCGACCCCATGGGTCACATAGCGTTCTGGGCATCCCTTTTCCCGCTCACCGCACCGATGGTGATGGTGGCAAGGATACCGTTCGGCATTCCGGCATGGGAGATATGGCTGTCGCTGGCACTGCTTGTCACAGGCTTCATAGCAATGGTGTGGACTGCCGGTAAGATATACCGTATAGGCATATTCATGTACGGCAAAAAACCTTCAGTCAAGGAAATATTACGATGGATCTCGTATAAATAATCATTATTGCCTTACACTCACGCCCCCGACATTTCTCAGCTCTAAAAATTTTTCATAACTTTGCACTCTGATTACTATAAATATTAAAACAAAACATATTCATTTTAAGGAAATGTCTATTGATAACATAATATCCGAAGCCGTGTCACGTGCTGTCAAAGAACTGTACGCAAGCGACACTCCGGCCGCCAGTATCACCCCACAGGCCACACGCAAGGAATTCGAAGGCAATGTCACAGTGGTAGTATTCCCCTGGGTCAAAGCCGCAAGAAAGGCTCCCGAAGCAGTAGGCAACGAGATAGGCGAATGGCTGGTGAACAATGAGCCGGCAGTCGAGAAATTCAACGTCGTGAAGGGTTTCCTCAACCTCACTATTGCCCCGGGCTTCTGGAACTCAGTGCTCTCACACATAGCCGCGACACCCAACTACGGCATGAAAAAGGCCGACGACAACTCCCCTCTCGTGATGGTGGAATACTCATCACCCAACACCAACAAGCCCCTTCACCTCGGGCATATACGCAACAACCTGCTCGGATTCAGCCTCGCTGAAATTCTCAAAGCCTGCGGTAACAGAGTGGTCAAGACCAACATTGTCAACGACCGAGGCATACACATATGCAAGTCCATGCTCGCATGGCAGAAATGGGGCGACGGCGTGACCCCGGAATCATCCGGAAAGAAAGGAGACCACCTCATCGGCGATTTCTACGTGATGTTTGACAAGCACTTCAAGGCCGAAGTCAAAGAGCTTATGGGGCAAGGAATGTCGGAGGACGAGGCCAAAGCCGCATCAGCACTCATGAAAGAAGCACGCGAAATGCTCGTGAAATGGGAAAACAAGGACCCGGAGATACGCGAACTATGGCAGCGGATGAACCAATGGGTATATGCCGGATTCGACGAGACATACAAGCGCATGGGTGTCGACTTCGACAAGATATACTACGAAAGCGAGACTTACCTCGAAGGGAAAGAGAAGGTGCTTGAAGGGCTCGCTGCCGGAAAGATGTACCGCAAAGAGGACGGGTCAGTATGGGCCGACCTCACAGGCGACGGACTTGACCATAAACTCCTGCTGCGCAGCGACGGCACTTCGGTGTACATGACTCAGGATATAGGGACAGCCAAACTGCGTTTCCAGGACTACCCCATCGACAAGATGATATACGTGGTAGGCAACGAGCAGAACTATCACTTCCAAGTGCTCTCCATACTCCTTGACCGCCTTGGTTTCAAATGGGGGAAGGACCTCGTGCACTTCTCCTACGGAATGGTGGAGCTCCCCGACGGAAAGATGAAGTCGCGCGAAGGGACCGTGGTCGACGCCGACGACCTGATGGACGACATGGTTGCTACAGCAAGGTCAGTCTCAGCCGAACTCGGCAAACTCGACGGACTCTCGGAAGAGGAGAACGCCGCCATAAGCGAGATGGTCGGACTCGGTGCGCTCAAGTACTTCCTGCTCAAGGTTGACCCACGCAAGAACATCACTTTCAATCCCAAGGAATCCATTGACTTCAACGGCAACACCGGACCCTTCATACAGTACACCTATGCCCGCATCCGCTCAGTGCTCCGCAAGGCTGCTGAAGAGGGTATGACGATAGGCGACTTCTCGGCTGTAACTCCCGGCGAACGTGAGATCACGCTCATACAGGCTCTCGCCGACTATCCGGCCACTGTGGAAGCCGCCGGACAGAGCTACAGCCCGGCACTGATAGCCAACTATGTGTATGACCTCGTGAAACTTTACAACCAGTTCTACCACGACTGCTCGATCCTCAAGGAGACCGACACGGCAGTGCGCTCATTCAGGCTACAGCTCAGCTCTCAGACTGCCCGTGTAATCGAGTCCGGCATGAAGCTACTCGGCATAAAAGTGCCCGAAAGAATGTAGCCGTAGACACCCGGAAGCCACAGGCAATTAAACCTTAGCGCACATCCGGTTGTCTAATAATAGATATATAGATTAAAGAAAAAACTTAACATAGTCTGTTTTTTAATATGTACAATGAAACACCTACCCCTCCCCCCTACAACGGCGGAGGTTACCACACCACCTCACAGGTAGTATCCACCACATCATCCGTGATGAAACGCGTCTACCTCAAGATGACCCTCGGACTTCTTGTCACAGCATTCATCTCGATGTTCTGTGCGGGAAGCGCATCCTATATGCAGTTCATGCTTATCAACTCTTGGTTCTACTGGGGCCTTTTCATAGCCGAACTCGTGCTTGTGTTCACACTCTCAGCCCGTATATCCAAGATGGCATCCGGCACAGCCACACTGCTGTTCTACGCCTTCGCAGCCGTCAACGGAATGGCTCTTGCCCCGATATTCCTGCTTTACACAGCGACATCCATAGCCAAGACATTCTTCATCTGCGCCGGCACATTCGGAGCCATGAGCATCTACGGATACTTCACCACACAGGACCTCACCAAGTGGGGCAACTTCCTGTTCTACGCACTGATAGGTCTGATCATAGCCTCTGTGGTCAACATTTTCACCAAGAGCACGGCTCTCGACTGGGTGATATCATGCGCCGGAGTACTCATATTCGTAGGACTTACCGCATGGGACACCCAGAAGATCAAACAGATGGCGATGTATGCACCTGCAGGTATGATAGGACACCTTGCCACAATAGGCGCACTGTCCCTCTACCTCGACTTCATCAACCTCTTCCTCTATCTGCTCCGTTTCTTCGGAAACTCACGCGACTGACATTAACATAATCCCTTAAAAACCCATAATCCCGCCCTGAAGGCGAACAAGAAAATGGCAAAAGTAGTAATCATAGGTTGCGGCGGCGTCGGCACCGTCGTTGCACACAAATGCGCCCAGCATCCCGAGGTGTTCAGCGAGATAGTCATCGCATCACGCACCCGTTCAAAGTGTGAGGCCGTGGTAGAGACCATAGGCAAGCCTAATGTCACAGCCGATGTGGTCGATGCAGACAGCGTGCCACAGCTCGTAGAGCTTTTCAACCGCCACAAGCCACAGCTCGTCATAAATGTAGCACTCCCATATCAGGACCTGACCATAATGGATGCATGCCTCATATGCGGAGTCAACTACCTTGACACCGCCAACTATGAGCCTAAGGACGTGGCTCATTTCGAATACTCTTGGCAGTGGGCTTACAAGCAGCGTTTTGAGGAAGCCGGTCTGACAGCCATTCTCGGGTGCGGATTCGACCCGGGAGTGTCGGGAGTGTTCACAGCCTACGCCGCAAAGCATCACTTCTCCGAAATGGAGTATCTCGACATTGTGGACTGCAACGCCGGAGACCACGGCAAGGCTTTCGCCACCAACTTCAACCCTGAGATAAACATCCGCGAGATCACACAGAACGGACGATACTACGAGGACGGGAAATGGGTGACCACAGGTCCGCTCGAGATACACAAGACACTCACATATCCCAACATAGGAGGACGCGAGAGCTACCTGCTGTATCACGAAGAGCTGGAATCACTCGTCAAGAACTTCCCGACCATCAAGAGAGCCCGCTTCTGGATGACATTCGGACAGGAATACCTCACACACCTGCGCGTGATCCAGGATATAGGCATGGCACGTATCGATGAGATCGACTACAACGGTCAGAAGATTGTGCCCCTACAGTTCCTGAAAGCCGTACTGCCCAACCCGCAGGACCTCGGCGAGAACTACCACGGAGAGACATCCATCGGATGCCGCATCTCAGGCAAGGACAAAGAGGGCAAACCTCTCACCTACTACATCTGGAACAACTGCTCTCACGAAGCAGCCTACAAGGAGACCGGCATGCAGGCCGTGAGCTACACCACCGGAGTACCCGCAATGGTGGGAGCAATGATGTTCCTCACAGGCAAATGGGTGAAGCCAGGAGTAAACAACGTCGAGGAATTCGATCCCGATCCGTTCCTCGCACAGCTCGCCAAGGACGGTCTTCCCTGGAACGAGACATTCAACAAGGATCTTGAAGTATAACCCACAGGTACACGCCTTTCCCCACAACAGGGCCATAATATCCCATCAGGATTTATGGTCCTGTGTTCTTTTATGCCACACCCTGTTTATTCCATATAAAAAAAATTTTGCATTTCGGTAAATAGTTATTACTTTCGCGGTATTAATGCATATATTCACGAAACAATCCAAGATATGATATACAATTTCCGCATAGTCTCCGACGAAGTCGACAACTTCAAGCGCGAGATACAGATTGATGCCGATGCCACATTTCTTGACCTCCGGAATGCCATTTGCGACAGTGTCGGATATGACAAGACCCAGTTCAGCTCATTCTTCATATGTGAGGACGGATGGGAACGCAATCAGGAGATATGCCTCGAGGACATGGGCAGCGACTCATCACAGGACGTGTATCTTATGGAAGAAACCCCTCTGAGCGACTTCATTGAGGACGAAGGACAGCGTCTCGTATGGGTGTTCGACTATCTCACTGACCGGTCATTCTTCATCGAGATGAAACGCTCGGTTCCCGGCAAACACCTTATAGATCCCCTCTGTTCCGTGTCCATGGGAGAAGCACCTTCTCAGACAGTAGATATGGATGACTTCGATGCGAAAATCGATGCCAAGGCAGCTCAGCAGGCAGCCACGGATCTCGACGATGACTTCTACGGCACAACCGAATACAACGAGGACGAATTCGATGCCGCCGGATTTGATGAAATGACTTTCGACGAATAGACCTCACCCACGTATCTCAAAAAGCATACCCATAAGTCATCTCAACATACACATAAGTCATCGCGATACGCTTTTCACTAAAGTGCTTTGCGATGACTTATGATTTATGACAAGATTAAAGCCGCAGCTCTCTCAGAGATCATTAGCGGACGTCATACAAGCTCACCTTTACCTTCCCTGATTATTTCAGGATTACGGCTGTCAGTCAGGTCGACCACAGTGGACGGGACACCGTCGCCTTCTCCGCCGTCAATCAGCAACGATGCAACGCCGGCATACTCATCGGCAAACACCGATGGATCTCCCCCTTCTTCATCCTGAGGCATGGAAGTAGAAAGCACCGGATGGCCGAGCCGTTCGGCCAATGCCTTGGATATAGGATTGTCAGGTATGCGCACACCCACCGTGCGCCTTCCCTTGAATACTTTGGGCAAGGTGGTCGCGGCCGGAAGTATAAATGTGAAAGGCCCCGGAAGATTGGATCGAAGTATCCTGAAGGCCTCATTGTCGATCCTTGCATACACGCTTGCCATGGACAGGCCGTCGCACACCACGGACAGTGTCTGCTTCTGCGGATTGACCCCCTTGACTTTACACAGATGCTCTATGGCCACATTGTTCAATGCATCACACCCCATAGCATACAGCGTATCGGTAGGATAGATTATTATGCCACCATTTTCAAGGACATCCACTGCCTCGTCGAGAAACCTGTCGTTCAGGCTTGTGGGATACATGCGCAGAGTCTTCATGGCCTATAATAATTTACATTTATATTCTTGGCGTCGGCATATCTCTCAAGCGAGTCGACAATCAACCTCACAGTGTCCTCCACAGGCATCTCTACCCCATATATATTGACACACATGAGCAGCCGGCTCGTAGTCGTGTCAAGCTTGGTGCGCTCATTGTCACTCGTAGGAGTGCCTATGCCCCCGACACTGTCACGATACACAGGCATGCACGCAATGTTAAGCTCTCCACGCCCTATGGCCTCGAATGGCTCCCCTTCGCGCCCTGCTCCGAGAGTAAGGAGATCGCCCTGGATCTTGTCTGCATCAAACCCGCCTATCGAATAGCCCGACTGCAGCGACACGAGATTGATGAGATCGACAAGAGTATTTATCCTGTAAAGCTCCATTCCCTTCACAGCTCTGCGGCTCAGAGCCTCAGCCGAAGGCCGATAACGGTTGGGTTCCTTGCCCAGTGCCTTGTAGGCATCGCGCGTAGCCTTTATGGCCGGACGCTTGTTCACGTCAGAGAGCTCCGTGACTGACCTGATGTCGGATGCGGCGCGCCCCAGAAGGTCCCACAGATCATCAGGAGTATCACCGTTGGTCACATCGGCCTCTACAGTCACCACCAGCAGCCCGGGAGCTGCCTGTCTTATTACATCTTCAATATGAATATCCATAGCTCTGCAAAATTACTGAAAATAGTATGAATATATCAAAAATAAATCGTAATTTTGTCGGATGTAATGCAAAAGGCTTATCGCCGCCGATTCGGTCATTAACCCTATTAGTTTGCCCTCAAGCATCCTATGCTACAAATATATGATTTAGCTATGCGCTTTGCACGATGCGTCGCTCTTGGCGTATCCGCCTTCGTGTCGGAGGACAGCACTGCCAAGATCAAACGCTTTGTGCGCGGTCAGCGTTGTGCCGTGGACAAAGTCGTGGAGGGCATGAAGGGTCTTGACCGCAGCAAGCCCACCGTATGGCTGCATGCCGCATCCTTAGGGGAATACGGGATTGCGAGACCCATAATCTCATCGATCAAACAGCAGCTCGACTGCAATATCGTGGTCACATTCTTCTCACCTACGGGATATGAGGCCGTCACAAGGCATCCCGGGATGATCGACAGAGTGTTCTATCTGCCACTTGACACAAGCAGCAACGCATCAAGATTCCTTGACGCCGTCAGACCGGACTGCGCTGTGTTCATGGTGTCGGAATACTGGCACAATTATCTGCATCAGCTCAAGAAACGCGGCATACCATCGTTCCTCATGTCGGCCATAATCCGTGATGACGGACCGTTCTTCAGATGGTACGGCAAACTATACCGCGACTCCATAGCCGGATTCTCAAAAGTGTTCACACTGGATGAGAATTCAGTGAAAAACCTCCATTCTATCGGAGTTGACAATGCCACGGTCAACGGTGATCCGCTCTTCGACAATGCCGCACTTGTCGCGGCGACCCCTTGGCGTGACGAGAGGATCGAAAAGTTTGCCGGAAATGAGAAGATATTTCTTGCAGGGAGCATACATGATGACGAAGATCTTGAAATGGTCACCGCACTTGCCAACCGTCATCCCGACACCCGTTTCATCATAGTGCCCCACGAAATAGACGAGGACACCCTGAAAGAGATCGAGAACAAGGTGAAAAGAAAGACCCTGAGGTACACCCTATGCTCCGAAAGCACGAATATGAGCGACGCCCAGGTGATGATAGTGGACTTTGTCGGCGCACTCGCCTACCTATACCGATATGCCTCGTGGGCATATGTGGGTGGAGGCTTCACCCGTCTGCTGCATAGCGTGATAGAGCCGGCGGTCTACGGCATCCCCGTATCGTTCGGGCCCAACATCCGACGCAAAGTGACACCCACCGAGATGGAACGTCTCGGCATAGGGAAAGTGGTCCATGACATAGAGGAACTCGACCTGTGGTTCAAACGTCTTAAGACTGACACAGCGCGCCAGAAATATATAGCCAAACGCGCAGCCAAATATGTGAGCCAGAACACCGGTGCCACCCCGCGAGTGGTGCAACAAATACTCCGGACATTATGCGAGAGAAACTGAGATACGCCCTTTACCGAGGCTTGTTCACCTCGCTCGCACTGCTGCCGTTCCCGGTGCTCTACTGCATCAGTGACGGACTGCGCATGCTGCTGCAGCATGTGATAAAATACCGCCGCGGCATCATACGCATGAACCTGCGTCATTCTTTCCCTGAGAAGACCGAAAAGGAGCTCAGAGATATTGAAAAGGACTTCTACACTCAGTTTGCCGACAATATAGTCGAGACCTCCAAACTGCTCAATATAAGCGACAGACAGGTGGACAAGCGTATCAAGGTGGAAGGCGGAGAGATAGTGGACCGCCTCATTGATGAAGGCCATCCGGTGGTGATGTATCTGGGCCACTATGCCAACTGGGAGTATGTGCCGGCAGTGGTGCGTCATTTCACAAAGCCCCGTCTGTGCGCCCAGGTGTACAAGTCGCTCCATGACAAAGCCTTTGACCGTCTGATGCTCAAGGTGCGTTCCCGCTTCAATCCGGTATCACTGCCACAGGAAAAGGTGTTCCGCACCATGGTGCGCTGGTATCGCGACAAGGTGCCGTTCATCACCGGCTTTGTGGCCGACCATCGCTCAAACAGCAGCATATCCCACCACGCCACGACATTTTTAGGGCAGCACACCCCTTTCAATCCCGGAGGCGAAGAGATAGGCAGGCATATCAACGCCGCGTATGTCTACCTTGATGTTGAAAAGACCGGTCGCGGGCATTACAAAATGATAATCAAGCCAATAAATCCCGAGAGCCTTGACGGAGACTCCCCTTATACGAGGCGTTACTATGAGATGCTTGAGGAGACCATCCGCCGCCGGCCCGGACTGTGGCTGTGGTCACATCGCCGCTGGCTATACCAGTAGCTGAGATAACATAACGAAACGAGAATACAAGAACTTTATCCGAAAAAGATATGAAAATAATATGCGTGATTCCGGCACGAGCCGAGTCGTCAAGATTCTTTGAGAAACCCCTCGCACTTATCCTCGGTAAACCTATGATCCAATGGGTATATGAGCACTGCAAGGAGGTGGAGATATTCGATGAGGTATATGTGGCCACCGACAGCGAGAAAATCAAGTCGAAGGCAGAGAGCTTCGGAGCGCAGGTAATCATGACCCGCGATGACCATGACACAGCCACGGAACGCCTTTACGAAGTGTCGACACGCATCGAGGCTGACCTCTATGTGATGGTGAACGGTGACGAACCGCTGCTCACCCGCGATGCCATAGTGCAGTGCATCCCCGACGGGCTGAAGCCAGGCGACTTCTTCGTGTCAAACCTCATGACCGATTTCTCCAATCCGGTGGAGGTAGTCGACGCTACAAACCTGAAGATCGTGACCGCTGCGGATGACCGCTGCCTGTTCATATCACGCTCTCCGATCCCCTACCCCAAGGGTGCCATGGACTATGTGTTCCATAAGTTTGTAGGTGTGGGAGCGTTCACACGCAAGGCTCTTGACTTCTACCACAACACCCCGCGCGGACCTATCGAGAAGATCGAGGAAAACGACTCGTTCCGCTTCCTCGAGAACCATATGCCAATATACTATTACAACTGCCACTGCAAGTCCCTGTCAGTTGACAACCGTAAGGACATTGACGGTGTCGAGGCATATCTGAAAAACATGTAACCGGGCTGTGTGGTATGCCTGAATCCGGATACAGAAAGAGGCTCGTGGTGCTGCGTTTCTCCGCGCTCGGGGATATCGCAATGACTGTTCCCGCCATATATTCAGTGGCAGCGAAATATCCCGATGTGGACATCTACGTCGCGACACGCCCGTTCTTCGGCCGAATGTTCGTCAACACGCCCTCCAATGTCAAGGTAATGCCTTTTGACCTCAAAGGTGACTACAAGGGTGTGCGCGGAATATTCAGAATAGCCCGTGAACTTGCAAAGCTGCATCCCGACTATGTGGCCGATCTCCATGACCTTGTGCGCACGCGTCTCATAGCCGGATACCTCCGGCTCAGGGGAGCGCGTGTGGTGACCGTTGACAAGATGCGCGGATCAAGAAGAGAGGTGTTTGCGGGAGGGAAAACCCAGAGGCAGTATATCGACAGATACTTTGATGTGTTCAGTAAGCTCGGGCTTGATGCCCCTGAAAGTTTCCGTTCACTCTATCAGGATTCCGGGCCGTGTAATCCACCGATGGAATTGTCTCATCCGGCCGTAGGCATAGCACCGTTCGCGCGCTATAGCACCAAGACATATCCGCCGGAAAAGATGAGACGGGTAGCCCGGCTGCTTGCCGAATGCGGCATTAACGTGTATCTGTTCGGAGGAAGAGGATCCGAATCGGAGACTCTTGACTCATGGCAGGAAGATGGTGGTGACGGAAGAGGCAAGATAGTGTCAGTTGCCGGGAGGTTCCCGCTTGAGGATGAGCTTGCACTGATGGGCCGTCTTGATGTGATGGTGAGCATGGATTCCGCCAACCAGCATCTCGCCGGTCTTGCGGGCACCAGGGTGGTATCAGTGTGGGGCAGCACGACTCCGGCCTGCGGATTCCTTGGATTCGGACAAGACAGCAGCAATGCGATAGTGCTGAATCTGCCGTGCCAACCATGCACCACTGCGGGCAGTAAGAGCTGTCCGCTCGGACATATGGACTGCCTCAACAAAATATCAGAAGAGACCATCGTCAATAAAGTCAAAGAGCTGTGCAGATAGGTATAATGTTCATAGTGTGCTACTATGTGTCCTGGCTGCTGTATTTCCAGTTGTTTCAGCGGCCGCTGTTCATACTTTATAATCGCAGGCTGTCCAGCAGGGCAGTTACCCCGAAGGATGTGTGGGACATGTCCAGATTCGGATTCAAGACCGATATAATAGTGTGTGCCTATCTCACATCGCTTCCGCTGCTTGCCGGCATAGCACAGGCGTTCATACCTTATGTATTCCTTCCCAAGTTCATGGTGTGCTACAATGTAGCGGCGGCCATTGTGATAGGACTTGTCACAGTGTCGGACACTGCACTGTACTCATTCTGGCAGCACAAGATAGACGCGTCGGTTCTGGCCTACCTTAAGACGCTTAAGTGGGCTGTGGCAAGTGTCAGCGGTCTCTATATCGCAGGTGCGGCATTGGCTCTTATCACTTTATCGGCGGTCATATACCTGTGGCTTGAATGGGGATGCGACATCACAATGGGTGATGCTCCGTATGTGGCACACGGCATAGCCGAGAAGATTATTACAGCCATAACCGGAACTGCATTGGCAGGGACAGCTGTGGTACTGATACGCGGGCTTCGCCGCCGGCCTAACAATCCGAGCCTGTCGTACTACAGCAACAACCAGTTCTTCAACCATGCGGCACTCAATCCGGTGTATGCCTTCATATATTCTCTTGGTGTCAACGACAAGATAGAGGGGGCATTCCATTATACGGACAGCGAGGAGTGTGGGAAAGTGTTTCACGAGCTTTATCCAGCGAGCCGAGGGGCAAGCGAGAAGCTTCTCAACACAGACCGTCCCAACATACTTTTCATCATATGGGAAAGTCTCTCGGCACGCTTCGTAGAGGAGCTGGGCGGTCAGAAGGATGTAACCCCAAACATCAACCGTCTTTCACATGAGGGACTGTTCTTCACGAGGGTCGACAGCAACAGTTTCCGCACTGACCGCGGCCTCGTCGCATTGCTGAGCGGTTATCTCGCACAGCCCACAACAAGTGTGATACGCATGACCAACAAGCTGCCCAATCTCCCGGCATTCCCAATGAAATTCAAGGATCTTGGCTATGAGACCACTGCGGTGCATGGCGGAGACCTGATGGTGTTTCACATGTCGGAGTATTTCCTTACCATCGGTCATGACCGGATAGTCTCGGAGCCTGATCTTCCATCATCGATGCAACGCGGCAAGTGGGGAGTACCGGACGGTGATGTGCTTGAATGGGTGTATGACGATATACAGCAGAAACAGAAGGAAGGGAAGCACTGGTACACCACAATGCTCACACTAAGTTCGCACGAGGACTGGAAAGTGCCTTACAACCGGATACCTGATGACGAGATTGCCAATTCGTTCGCTTATGTAGATGACGCATTCGGACGTTTTGTTGACAAGCTCAAGGGCACCCCTGCGTGGGACAATCTGCTCATAGTTGTCACGGGTGACCACGGATGCAATGCGGGCGAACCTCTGAGCCATGACAAGTATTCTCATATCCCGCTGCTAATGCTCGGAGGTGCCGTAAAGTCACCGCGCAGAATAGACACCATAATGTCACAGAGCGATATAGCATCAACAATACTCGGACAGCTCGATATACCTCACGACGAGTTCATATTCAGCCGGGATGTCATGTCGGAATCCTACAGATACCCGTTCTCTTACCATACTTTCATCAATGGATTCATGTTCAGGGATGCTACCGGATTCACTGTAGTGGACAATGTGACCGACACAGCCATTGCCAATCCTGACAAGGAACGCGAGCATAAGGGAAGGATCATTCTCCAGTACCTTTACGAGGATCTCGCAAAGAGGTAATATAAACGAGACCTATTTTCGATAAGGGCTATATTTGAGAATAATATCCGACGAGGATTGTATTCGAGAAATATTCTACGAGTACTATTTGAGAAATACTCTACGATGGCGGCGGGGGCACGCCCCCGCCCTACAAGGGTAGACGGGAGAAGCGGATGACTGTCCGTAGCATGGGGAAACGGAGCGTGAGCAGGGAGGCATTCTCATCAAGCAGAGCGTTGATGTCGTGTGTGATACGGCGGAAAGAGGAATCTATCCACTCCATGTCATAATGTCCGTCAAATATGGCCGGACGAAGTGAACCCTTTAGCATCATTGGAGACCAGCTTCCGGCAGAGGTCTGCGCACCGTCAATATATATTATGTCGTAAACCGGAGGTGCGGTATCACCGCGACGCACGACAGCCAATGTATATTCTCCGCCAAGACGCGCATAAGCGGGATCGTTTTCGCGGTCGAAATATGTCCAGAAACCCTCTATAAGATCACCGGAGTTTCTGAACCGCTCCCTCAGGCTCTCCATTGTGAAACCGGAAGCGAGCATCTCGCCCGGAGGATGACAGATCTCGGCAACCAACATATGCACCGTCACAGAGCCGACACACCACACCGATGCTTCCTCAGGCTCAAATGCGCCTGCCAGCGGCAATGACAACAGTAGAGAACTTCCGTGTCCCCCTCCCCCGACGGAAAGTGAACCGCCGGATAGGGCGACAGAGAGTGAGTTGCATGCCCCGCCGGATGTGTTGAATCCGTTTACTTCGCGTTCAGCGACAACAGAGCCGTTGCGGGACACTCTGACAACGGCTATGCGGCGGTCAAGAATGTCACCGAAATCGGTGTTGCCGAAACGCAAGGCCACACATAAGGTGTCACCGGGAGTGTGGAGCGACACGCCCCACCATTCGGAAGCCATACCGGACTTTTCCCTGACCTTTTTCATCGAGACCCTTGCCTCGACCATCATTGAGGACACGGACAGACCGGAACCGCCAAGAGGTATGGACAACGCACTGTCAAGCGTGCATGGAGCACCGCTATAACGCACACGGTCGCATGCGCCGGCGGCATGGGCCAAAGACACAGCCCCCGACACGAAAATCAATAAAATGTAAAGGCGCAGCAGCATGGGAGAGAGTATGAAAAGTTATCACAAAGGTATAATGCTCAACGCTTGTCGGCATTCCCCTCATAGAAGTTAATAAACGCGCGGTTGACAAGCCGCATTCCTCCGGGAGTAGGATAATCGCCTGAGAAATACCAGTCGCCCGGATGAGCGGGGATTGCCTCACGCAGCCCCGGGATAGTCTGATATATGATGTCGACTTCGGCATTTACAGAACCGTCATCGGTGAGCATCTCCACCATCTTGCG
Organism: uncultured Duncaniella sp.; assembly: GCA_910588795.1. Lineage (GTDB taxonomy): Bacteria > Bacteroidota > Bacteroidia > Bacteroidales > Muribaculaceae > Duncaniella. The sequence goes on from CAJURI010000018.1 coordinate 21,665, forward strand.
CGAGATCTCTTCCTGGGTGAAAGGCGCGTAGACAGCCTTGACACAATTTACAAGCTCAAAGTCGAGTTTCGACTCCTGCTCGAGGCATCTGCGGTAAGTTTCGTCGAGCACATAGGCCATGCCACGCTCCCTGAGAAGAGCCACAGCCGCACGGAATGCGATGAACTCGCTCATCCTCGACATGTCTATCCCGTAGTAATCCGGATAGCGTACCTGCGGCGAAGAGGACACTATGACAATCTTCTTCGGATGGAGCCTATCGAGCATCTTGAGTATCGACTGCTTGAGTGTGGTGCCGCGCACTATGCTGTCATCGATCACCACAAGATTATCCACGCCATTCTCGACAATGCCGTATGTGACATCGTAGACATGAGCGGCAAGGTCGTTGCGAGACTCCCCTTCGGCAATGAATGTGCGTAGCTTTATGTCCTTTATAGCCACTTTCTCGACTCTCAGGTTCCGGTCCATTATCTCCTTTAGACGATGCTCGTCAAGGGTGCCGTCTTTCTGGGCCTGCAGAATCATGTCGGTCTTTATGCGGTCGAGCTCCTTTTCAAACCCCGACACCATTCCGATGAAAGCCACCTCGGCAGTATTAGGAATAAACGAAAATACAGTATGGGCGATATCCCCGCCAATGCTTTTCATAATAGCCGGGACAAGGTTGCAGCCAAGCTGCTTGCGCTCGCGATATATGTCGGCATCGCTTCCGCGCGAGAAATATATGCGTTCGAATGAGCAGCGTGTGTTGGTGTCCTCACCAAGAATGTCGCGCACACTCACATGTCCGGCCTTGTCGACGATGAGCGCGCTTCCGGGAGTGAGTTCCCGCACCTCGCGGCGCGCGACATCAAGCACCGTCTGTATGACGGGACGTTCGGATGCGAGCACCACGACCTCATCGTCGTAATAATAGAACGCCGGACGTATGCCATGGCGGTCTCTGAGAGCAAACATGTCACCTGATCCGGTGGCACCGCATATCACGAAACCTCCGTCCCATGCATGGGCCGTGGACGACAGGATTCTCGACATGTCAAGACTGTCTTCAATGGCGGTGGTGAGCGAAATGCCCGAAAGGGAGTCGCGATACTGACGGTACACGCGATGATTCTCCTTGTCGAGCGCGTCACCGAGCTGCTCAAGGAGTATCACGGTGTCGCTGTAGATGCGCGGATGCTGGCCGCCCGCCACAACCTCGTTGAATATAGCATCGACGTTGGTCATATTGAAATTGCCGCACATCAGGAGGTTGCGCGATCTCCAGTTGTTGCGCCGCAGGAACGGATGGCAGTATGATATGCCGCTCTTACCTGTCGTGGAGTACCTGAGGTGCCCCATATAGATCTCACCGATAAACGGTGCGTCGGCATCGACCTCGGTCGATGAGTGTCCGTTGAGATCGTAACGAGATATCTTGTCCCTTACAGTGTCGAATATCTCCTGAATGGCGTCCTTTCCGAGAGCGCGTTCACGGAATACGTATTCATTTCCGGGTGAGGAGTGCATCTTCACCACTCCTATACCGGCACCTTCCTGCCCACGGTTGTGCTGCTTCTCCATGAGGAGATACAGCTTGTTGAGGCCATAGGCGTAAGTGCCATACTTCTCTTTATAATATTCAAGGGGCTTGAGAAGGCGTATCATAGCTACGCCGCACTCATGTTTGAGTATCTCCATTGCAATCTCCTAATCAATAAGCATTAAAAACAGACCGGCATGGCACTACACCTTGCGCACAGGGTCGCATGTAAGCCCGACACCGAGTTTCTTGAAAATCTTATGGTCTACCTCACCGAGCATGACTGTGGAATGGACCTGACAACCATATAGCTGCGGGAGGCATTCAAGAGCGTGATGGCAATCATCGTCGGTAGTGCTGAGCACCGAGAGCGCAACAAGGACCTCATCGGTGTGCAGACGCGGATTGACTGAACGCAGATAGCAAGTCTTTGTGTGCTGTATAGGCTCAATCATTTCCTGAGGTATGAGCCTGACACTGTGGTCAATGCCGGCAAGGTGCTTTATGGCGTTGAGAATTAGTGCAGCACTCGGTCCGAGAAGAGGTGTCGACTCGGCCGTGATGATGGTGCCGTCGGAAAGCTCTATAGCAGAACACGGTACACCACTTCTCTCGGCCCTCTCGCGTGCAGCCTTGACAGGCCTGCGATAAGAGATATCAATCCTTGCCTGCTTCAGGAGAAGTGCAATCTTGTTGATCTCGCTGTCGTTGCAATCACCGTAGGCCATACGGTTGAGAGCTGTGAAGTAACGCCTTATGATCTCGGAACGGGACGCATCGCAGCACACAGCGTCATCGGATATGCAGAATCCTACCATGTTGACCCCCATGTCGGTGGGTGACTTGTAGGGACTCTCCCCGTAAATGCCCTCAAAGAGAGCGTTGAGCACGGGGAAGATCTCGATGTCGCGGTTATAGTTTATCGCCGTCTTTCCGTAGGCTTCAAGATGGAAAGGGTCGATCATGTTAACGTCATTGAGGTCGGCGGTTGCAGCCTCATACGCGATGTTGACGGGATGTTTCAGAGGGAGATTCCACACAGGGAAGGTCTCGAACTTCGCATATCCGGCCTCAATGCCACGCTTGTTCTCATTATAGAGCTGACTGAGGCAAACTGCCATCTTTCCGCTGCCCGGCCCCGGAGCAGTCACTATGACCAGCGGTCGCGAGGTCTCTACGTAGTCGTTTCGTCCGAAACCTTCGTCGGATGCAATCAGGTCCACATTGGCCGGGTATCCGTCTATGAGGTAATGCACGTAAGTGGTTATCCCGAGCCTTGCAAGTTTCTCGCGGAAAGCGTCGGCACTGCTCTGCCCGTTATAGTGAGTCACTACCACAGAACCTACCATAAAACCACGCTTCTGAAATTCATTGCGCAGACGCAGGACATCCTCGTCGTAAGTGATGCCGAGGTCGTTGCGGATCTTGTTCTTCTCAATATCGAGAGCAGATATGACAATCACAATCTCCGCCTTGTCGGCGAGCTGAGAAAACATTCTCAACTTGCTGTCGGGCTGAAATCCCGGAAGCACACGGCTTGCGTGATAATCGTCAAAGAGTTTTCCACCGAGTTCGAGATAAAGCTTGTTTCCGAACTGCGCTATGCGTTCCCTGATATGCTCAGACTGTATTCTGAGATATTTCTCATTATCGAATCCGTATTTCATAACGGGTTACAAAATTAATAATTTTTGCAAGTGAAAGCAACGGGGAGGAATATTTTAACAAAAAAATTAATGAAAAGAGGCGCGCAACACCTAAATTTGCAAAAAAGAAGACACCCCCACAATATCCAAGCATAAAACCGAATGGAAAATCTATCGACCGAAAGTGTGATGCTCGTAGGGTCAGTCCTACTGATAGCCGGAGTGCTCATAGGAAAGTCCAGCTACCGCATAGGGCTCCCCATACTACTTATATTCCTGCTTGTGGGGATGGGTTTCGGGACGGACGGAGCCGGCATACAGTTCAGCGACATGCATACCGCACAGACCATAGGCATGACAGCCCTGTGCGTGATACTCTTCTCGGGAGGCATGGGGACAAAACTCTCAGCCATACGTCCGGTGATCATGCCCGGAATAGCACTCTCCACCGCCGGAGTGCTCATGACAGCTCTGATAACAGGCGGATTCATATGGCTGCTGTCGGGGATGAAGTGGACAAACATACATTTCGCCTTTCTGCCGTCGCTCCTCCTTGCGGCAACAATGTCATCGACGGACTCGGCCTCGGTGTTCGGGATCTTAGGCACGCAGAAAGTCGCCATGCGCAACAATCTGCGGCCCTTGCTGGAACTTGAGAGCGGATCAAATGACCCCATGGCGTATATGCTTACCATAATACTTATAGAGACTATCACCATGGGCAGCGGACTCTCGGCATGGACTGTGATATGGCAGCTGATACTGCAGTTCGGCATCGGGGGACTGATGGGCGTGGCAATGGGGAAAATCACCGGGAAGCTTATAACCATGTACCACACATGGGGAAACGCCAGGGGAACCGGAGAAGACCCCTCACAGGCAACAGCCATGATCTCCATAATGATACTCGGAGGAGTGTTCCTGACCTACTCCGCGACAACAGCCCTCGCCGGGAACGGTTATCTTGCCGTGTACATATGCGGCATACTCCTTGGAAACGAGCGTCTGCCCAACCAGCGTGGGATATCTAAATTCATGGACGGTATGACATGGCTGATGCAGATAGTGGTGTTCCTTATGCTCGGACTGCTTGTGAACCCTCACGAGATGCTCGACGTGGCGGCTGTGTCGCTGCTCATAGGAGCATTCATGATAGCGATAGGACGGCCTCTGAGCGTATTCATATCTCTGGCACCATTCCGCCGCATCACACTGCGCTCCAAACTGTGGGTTTCGTGGGTGGGTCTGCGCGGTGCCGTGCCGATTATCTTTGCCACATATCCGGTGGTTGAGAATGTGCAGGGGGCCGGACAGATATTCAACATAGTATTCTTCGTGACACTGCTGTCGCTGCTCGTACAAGGGACCACAGTTATAAGCTCGGCCCGCAGGCTCGACCTGATCGATACGGATGCAACGCATGACGATGACTTCGGAGTAGAGCTTGCCGACGAACTTCCTACATCGCTTCACACCATAGAACTGTCCGAAAAGGATCTGACAAAAGGGAACACTCTGAGAGATATGTCACTCCCGAAAGGCTCCCTTGTGATGATGGTGAAACGAGATAGACGCTACATGGTGCCCAACGGCACTCTGAAACTTGTGCCCGGAGACAGGCTGCTGGTGATACAGGAAGATATCACTCCCGATAGTAAACACGCTTGACCCGCTGGGATATCGATGTAAGGACCTCGTAGGGGATGGTGCCGAGAGTTTCCGCGAGTGTCTCCACCGGTATGGTGTCACCGAATATCTCTACCCTGTCGCCGGGACCTACACCCGGGACATCCGTAACATCGATCATACATGCGTCCATGCATATGCTGCCGACCGTGGGACAGAGTACCCCACGCACGCAGAATGAAGCATTGCCGTAGCCAAGATGGCGGTTTACGCCGTCGGCATAGCCTACAGGGACTGTGGCAATCACTGAGTCACGGCTTAGGATGCCGCGGCGGTTGTAGCCTATCGTGGTTCCGGCCGGCCAGTGCTTTATGGATATAACCGATGTGCTGAGTGTGGATATGGGGCGCAGTTCGTCCTGAGATCCGTCGTGCATGGTGCGTATGCCGTACAGGCCTATGCCGAGCCTCACCATGTCGTGCTGCTGTTCGGGGAAGCGCGTAATGCCCGTGGAGTTGAGTATGTGGCTGAGGATTCTCCTGTGTGGAAATGCTGAACGAAGCATGGCGCAGCAGCGGTCGAAATAGTCAAACTGTCCACGAGTGTACTCGTCCTCGGCAGGATCATCGGCGGCGCAGAGGTGAGAGAACACGCTTGCCGGAGCCACGCAGTCACTGTCTTTGAGGACTTCTATCACCTCAGGGAGCGTTTCAAGGCGGAAACCGAGCCGATGCATTCCCGAGTCGATCTTTATATGTACGGGATAGTCCTTTATGCCGCGTCTACGAGCTTCGTCAATGAGGCTGCGCAGGAAATCTACTGAGTAGATCTCCGGTTCGAGACGATTGTCGAATATGGCGTTGAGATCATCGACGGCAGGATTGAGCACTATTATCGGCATCGTGATTCCTGCCTGACGGAGATCGGCTCCCTCGTCGTGAACGGCAACGGCAAGATAGCTTGCGCCTTGGCTCTGGAGAGTCTTTGCCAGCTCGTGTGATCCGGCACCGTAGCCTGAGGCCTTGATCATGCATACCATTCCTGTGGCAGGCCTGATGTGTGAGCGGAAGAAATTGAAGTTGTCGACAAGGGCATCGAGGTTAATCTCAAGGACTGTGCCGTTGCGACGCTTCTCAAGGAGCCGTGCCACTTCGGCGAGAGGCTCGTCGAGTGATCCCTTGATAAGAATCAGTTCGGAACGGAAGTCATCGGCGTTGACACTCCGTATGAAATCGGCCACTGACGCATAAGTGACAGCTCCGGTCGGAAGGAGCGAGGAGAAGGCGTTGATCTCCTGGCCTATGCCTATGACCCTTTGTATGTGTCGCATGTCCAGCAATTCTGCGGCCCGTGCATAGACTTCGCGAGAGTCATGTCCTCCGGTGTCAATGTCTCCGAGTATGACAGTGAGCGAATGATCGGGGGTGGCGCGCCGTGACATGAAGTCGAGCGCGATAGAGAGGGAAGAAAGGGAAGGTGTGAAAGTGTCGTGTATGAGCTGGCAGTCGTTGACACCGTCGGCAACGTCAAGACGAGTGCTGACCGGGCGCAACGCACGCATACGCTCATCAATCACGTCCGGGCTGACTCCGAGAATGAGCATGACAGCGAGTGAGGTGACAGCGTTCTCTATATCGCGTTCGGAAGTGAACGGAATAGTGCAGCTCGACATTATCTCCCCATCCTTCCAGGAATATGAGAGCGTGGAAGAGCCCGCTGACTTCTCCACGGATGTGATGCGCAGAAGCGCGTCAGGGGTGTCACGACGTGTCCACCCTACCCTGCATGGCCCCTGGGGAATAGATGCGGCTATAAGACCGTTGTCGGCACAATACACGGCATAACGGCACCGGCGCATAAGTGATGCCTTCTCACGGCATTTCTGTTCTATGTCTGAAAACCCAAGGCTGTGGGCAGCTCCTATATTGGTGAATACCCCTATCTCGGGGGATATGACCGACTCAAGGCGTGACATCTCTCCGGGAAGGGATATGCCGGCCTCGATGATCGCTATGTCAGTGTCAGGCTCAATGGCACATAGTGAGAGGGGGACACCGGTCTGCGAATTGTAGCTACGCGGTGACCGTGACACCTTGAAATCGGGCGACATGAGACGGTAAAGCCATTCCTTGACCGTTGTCTTTCCGCGGCTTCCGGTTATTGCTATCACACGGGCGCATGAAGAGGCGCGATGATGGGATGCAAGGGTCTGGAGCGCGTCAATCACTGACGGGACTTTAAGGAAGTTGGCATCCGGCATGCCTTTCGCACCGGAGGGTATGGCGTCGACCACAAAGTCGCGTACCCCTGAGGCATAAAGAGCCTGGATGTAGTTATGGCCGTCGCCTGATGGCGTGCGTATGGCAAAGAAGAGAGTTCCTGAAGGTTCGAGAAGTGAACGGCTGTCGGTGAGCAAGGCCGAAATGCGTCGGTCGGGAACTGTAGGCTCCTGAGCACCGATGATGTGTGCTACCTCGGAAATGCTATAATCCATTGGAAATGTATCTGTCTATGATTGGAGCCAGGAGAGGGTTGGCTGTTGTAAGTTCTTCTATAATCTTTGCAGTGTCGTCGGTCGGTGTGCCGCCCATCTGTCTGTGGGCGAGGCGGCGCGTCAGCTTCCTCGATTGCATGGCAAGGTCGCGTGTGGCCGGCGAGAAATAGGTGGAGGAGAATATTTCGTAGATGTATCTGACAGCCTGCTGTGTGGGATGCTTCATATCGTCGGCGTAGAAACGGTAGTCACGCAGGTCGTCCATCATGATCTCGAACGATGGGAAATAGCCCACTCCCTGACGCGAAGACATCACAGAGTCTACAGCGAGGAGCAGTGTAGACTTGGAGAGGGCGTTTACATGCGCTCCCTGACCGAGATAGCGCAACGGACTGACTGTAAATATTACGGTGATATCGGGATTGACAGAACGGGCAGTGTCGACCATTGATGTCAGGGAGGATATGCATTGTGACAGAGAGAGCGTCTCCTCCTTAAAGGCACTTGACGGAAGCTTGTGGCAGTTAGCCACCACAATTCCATTTTCACGGAGACTGAAAGCGCGCGTTGTGCCGAGTGTGACAATCATCACAGAAGCTTCGACGAGTGCCTGACGTGCGAGTTCTATCTGACGCTTCATGATCTGAGCTGTAGATTCGCAGCTGTTTCCGGAATATCGAGAATGAAACAGATGGCTGTGATAACGCCCTTCATGCAGAAATAGCGCGGACTGAGGCACAGGGGCACATTCAGCTATCACTGAGAGGGCAAGCCGAAGTGATGCCGGATTGTATATAGGGCCGAAAGGGTTGACCATGACGTCGAAAAGGTCGTCACGCATGCAAGCCCCTATATTGTCGGTGAAGCATGATCCGATAAGCAGTACAGGTCTGCAATGGTCTATAAGTCCTTCACAGGCTTTTTCCGGTGATACCTCGGTGCGGAATTCCATTTTCAGATCGCGTTCAGGACAATCGGGTCGCCATAGTCAGGATAAAGGTAAAGAGTGTTTCCCTGTATGGACCATGAGAAGTAGTCAATGTCGCCTCCTTCATAACTGATGGTGAGTGAGGAACCATTGACCCACCAGGTGAACTCGTAATAATCCGCTCCATATTCGGGATCGTCGACGATGTAGTTGCCGCAGCCGTCTTCGTAAAATTCGTAATAGACGTATTCGAGAGTTGGCGGAGCCACCTGCTCCCAACTACCCTCCACTGTGTAGTACCAATCGTCGTCGTCATCGTCACACGAGGTGAATGCTGTCAGTGCGATCAAGGATATGACCACCAGAGATAGAGCCTTGATGACTTTACGTGAGGATACGGTAAGAGCGTTCATAATAGTTGAATTGTAAATTTCGTGAAAAAGGGTGTTGACATATTATGAAACAAAGGAGCGGTCAACAGAGTTCTTTTCCGACGCGCAAAAATACAATATTATTCGCAGCCGTGCAAATGTTTGCCCCGGATACGACATTCCGTCACGTGATTAAGATTCCATTCCAAGATATTTGTTAACCGTGCCTAAGGATTAAGAGGTCGTTTAAAAACAACCTCTAAGTATGAGTGGAGAGGAACGAAGGGAGCGGTGAGGCAGGGACGCGGCTGTCAGCTCGCGGCAATAACGGTCGTGCCGTCGGGGGTCGAGATCGGCACTAAGAAGCAAAGTGTCGGGGCATACGGATCCTGCGAGGCGGCATATGTCGCCCGTAAAACCACGGCACACAACAGCGTAGTGCACATGCTGACCCGCAACCGGCGTCACCGGTGCCGATAGACAGGTATTGTCACCTACAAACAGGATCGTTATGCCTGACGTGAATATAGTGTCCCCGCACCTGCTGGTGGATCCGTGTATCGCACCATCGCTCAGCGGGACCATAGCCGAGATGCTGCGACGAAGCATGTATGTCTCGTATTTACTGCGGGCACGCTCCGCCACCTCAGGGTGTCGCACTAACCGGGCGGTGGTGTATAGAAGAAGGGTGTCGCCCTCTCGTACAAGCATTGTAGTCTCGGATGGAGAGCGCGTTATGTATGCCTCAGGGGAGGGGGACACGTGATACGTGTCAATTGACCACCATAAGACAGTGAAAGCGGCTATTATCCCCATGGCATACAGCATGACGGCACGACGGCACCATAGCCATACAGCAAAGAGCAGAGCAAGGATGAAATAGACCGGAATAATCCACGATGGGAACCACACCCCTGTGACGGCAGCTCCGGGAAGGCCTGATATCCATAGGGCAATGTCCGTGACCGAACTGTACATGAAGTCGACAATGCCTCCAAGCCAAGGCGCGCTGATACCTGCATAAGAAAGCAGGAGGAGAATCAAGGCTCCGCCAATAAGCGGTGGCAGAAGAACGGAGACGGCGATGTTGGTGACTAAGAAGCAGAGCGGGAATATGTGAAAATGATATGCGCAGACGATGCCTGTACCCAACATGGCGGCAGCCGACACTGCGAGGGACATGGTTCCGGCTCGAAGTATGGGATACCTGTAGCCGATAGGGTTGAGCCTGCGTGCGAACACTATGATGAAGAGCACTGCAAGAAATGTAAGCTGAAAGCCGAGTGTGTATATTGCCGACGGATTGAACACCAGCAGCAACAGAGCAGCGACAGCAAGAGCATTGAGCGGAGACCACACGCGCTGCATCATCATGGTGACGAGAAAAATTGTTGCCATCACGACAGCTCTGACAACCGACGGTGACAGCCCTGTGAGGATGGCGAATACCCATAGCGCGCCGATGGAGATCAACATGCTGCATCGCCTCATGCCTACAGCCGTGAGAGGGAACAGCATAATCATGATCACGGCCGATATGATGCCTACATGAAGTCCACTGAGCGCGAGGATGTGGGCAATTCCTGTGAGGGAAAAAAGGTCACGTGTGGATGGTGTAAGCCATGAACGGTCGCCTGTAAGGGCGGCCATCAGGAAGCTGCAGGTTTCTGACGATATCGGCAGCAGAGCTATGCGAGCCTGCAGGTCACGACGCAGACGGCGCAGGGAGTTGACCGGCCCCGGCTCAGGCACATGCGTCTGTATGCTGTCAGGGTGTATGAAACATTGCGCTACGACACCCATGCGTCTGAACGATGCGTTGTAGTCGGTCTCGTCGGGTAGATCGATACGGCTTTCCAGAGGATCCATGCTTGCGGTAAACCGTATGCGGTCAGTATCATCGACAGGCGGGAGCATGGACGGGATCACACATTTGGCGAGAAAAGGAGGACAAGGGGCTTGCCTGCAAGAGTCAGCCTCAAGCACCAGCACGCGCACGCCGCTGTACTCCCTGCTCTCCTTTACTACACCGGAAAAAGATGTTTCCCCTCCCAGGGCACACTGCGGCAGTAACGGGCGATGTGCCTCACTGACCGTGAATCCCAAAGCTGTACCTATAGACAGAACCGCCAGATAAGGACGCCGCAATATGACACACGCCAAGCACAATACCAACGGTACGGCAACCCACAGCGGAGATGACACGGCACCATTGAATAAGATGCCGGTCATGAATGCCACCGCAAAGGGGAGTACCGGACAGAGGGAGAGAGACATAGGGAATCACATTTCCCTGAAAAGCAATGTATCCAGGGGTATTTAATCAATAGTGTTCATGACAACGAAGAAGCTGCTCACGCCTATCACTATCCACAGGATGACGGCGAGAATGAAAGGCTTCACGCCGACTGACCTGACCATCTTGACCGAAAGTCCGGCACCAATGAGAAAGAGAGTGAGCACAAGGCCTTTCTTGGCAAGGTACACGAGAGCTGCGGTAAGCCATTCGGGAAGTGGAAGATAAGTATTTACCACCATCGCAAGAATGAACAGGAATATGAACCATGGTATTGAAATCTTGCTCTTCCTGTCGCGGAAAATGACCATAGTGACGAGTGCGAGCGGAATGATCCAGAGAGCACGTGTGAGCTTTATAAGGGTGGCAAGCTTGAGGGCGTCACCGGCATTGGCGACACCTTGTGCAGCAAGGAGATTGGAGTAGGCATCACCGGCACCCACCACAGAGGATGTGTCATGGATGGCGATCGCCGCCCATGTGCCGAACTGCTGCGCGCTCATGTCGAAGAACGCTCCTATAGGGGGGAATATGAACAGAGCCACTGCATTAAGCACGAACACCACGCCCAATGACACAGCCATGTCACGGTCGTCGGCCTTGAGGACAGGTGCCACCGCGGCGATGGCACTGCCTCCGCATATTGCTGTTCCGGAAGATATGAGATAGGATGTCTTTCTGCCGATATGCAACCAGTATCCGACAAGGACACCTATCACCATTACGCTCACAACCGATACCACAGTGAAGAGCATGCCCTCACTGCCACTCTTAAGCGACTCGGTGAGATTCATGCCGAAACCGAGCCCCACCACCGATGCCTGAAGAAGATACTTGGAGGTCTTTTTATTGAACTTCGGATAAGGGCATTCAAAAAACAGGGCATACATTATGCCGAGAAACAGAGCAAACCAAGGAGCCACTGTCACGCCGCTAAACAGCATATCGACAGGTGACAGGACCATTACTATAAGCAGGATATAAATGATTCTTCCCGCAGACCTGAAATTATCAGATTTCAAAGCGATATTCACAGATTCCATATACGCCAGGATTCAAAAGCCTGAAGCAGGAGCATCTCCAGACCGTTTTTAACTTCGGCACCATGCTCGGCTCCTCTTCTCATAAACGCGGTGGTGTCGGGATTATATATGAGGTCATACAACAGATGGCCCGAGTCAAGATATTCATAAGGTATGGGGGGAAAACGGTCGACCCCAGGATACATGCCGAGAGGAGTGGTGTTGACTATCACCTTGTGACTTGCCATCACTTCAGGAGTCAGCTCGTCATAAGACAGCATGCCACGGTGCGGAGAGCGGGATACGTACACCGGCTCGACACCGAGCGAGATCAGACCTTGCCTCACAGCCTTGGCCGCCCCACCTGATCCGAGTATAAGAGCCTTGCCACGCTCCGGAGTGATGAGAGGGGATATCGAATCCCTGAAACCCACAACATCGGAGTTGTATCCGACAAGCTCGTAATCATCCTCGTCGTCAGGATCATTCCGTATGATCCTGATCACATTTACCGCACCGATAGCCTCTGCCTCCGGATCAAGGCGGTCAAGATAAGGAATCACCTGCTCCTTATATGGGATTGTGACGTTAAGTCCGGACAGTTGCGGATGGTCATCAAGCACCTCCTTCAGTTCGGAAACCGAAGGGATCTCAAAATTGATATACTCGGCATCAATACCCTCGGCTGCAAACTTATCATTGAAAAAGCCACGAGAGAATGAATGACCGAGAGGATAACCAATCAATCCGAAAATTCTATGAGTATCCATTGAGAAATATGAAAAGTGTACAAAATTAGTTGTTCCCGTTAAAATAAGCAACATTTTTTACATTATATAAGCCCTCAATCCGGCAAACAGACAATAAATATGCTTATATTTATGATGACATTTAATCTTAATTATTTAAAATTTACAAGAAAGGGTGAAACTATATATATAATTTCACGTCTAACCTAACAGAGGTTAACGATAACACCAAAATGATAATAGATCTTAAGAACGTAAACAAATCCTATCCGGGAGCTGTGCCACTGCATGTCCTAAAGGATGTGAACCTGCAGATAGACAAGGGTGAACTTGTAGCCATAATGGGAGCATCCGGATCAGGAAAATCCACACTGCTCAACATTCTGGGCATACTTGACAATTATGACTCCGGGGAATATCATCTTAACGGCATTCTTATAAGGAACCTGACCGAGAACAAGGCCGCCGACCTACGCAACTACCTGATAGGATTTGTGTTCCAGTCATTCAATCTCATCAACTACAAAAACGCGTTGGAAAATGTGGCTCTTCCTCTATTCTACCGAGGGATATCCCGCAAGAAGCGCAATGCACTTGCCATGGAACAGCTCGAGAGAATGGGGATGGCAGACCGCGCCACGCATCTGCCCGGAGAGCTGTCGGGCGGACAGAAACAGCGCGTAGCCATAGCACGGGCACTCATCACAAATCCGTCGATCATTCTTGCCGACGAGCCGACCGGAGCCCTCGACTCAAAGACCTCCAAAGAGGTTATGGAAGTGTTCCGTCAGCTTAACAATGAGGGACGCACGATAGTCATAGTGACCCATGATCCCGGCGTGGGAGAACAGACCAACCGAATAATCCGCATATCTGACGGACGCATAGTGACACCTGACACTACTGTCACATCCCAACCAAGCATAGTCACATCCAATAATCCGCAATGACCGATCTAATAAACGAAATACTTGCCACACTTCGCCACAACAAACTTCGCACAGCCCTGACAGGTTTTGCCGTTTCATGGGGAATATTCCTGCTGATAGTACTTCTGAGCGTCTCGGAAGGGCTTCTGAACGGAATGGAGTCGATGTTCTCACAACGAGACACCGAATCAATGACCATAGAGGGCGGGTGGACCCATAAGCCTTACAAAGGACTTACGGACAATCGCCAAATAACCCTGCGTGAACGAGACATCGACATCATAAGGAACCGCAACTCCAACGTTGTGACGCGCATAACCGCCGATATACGCAACGACAGCGCGACAATATCCACCGGCAAGGACTATGTGACCGGAGGCTACCAGGGGGTCTATCCTTCCGCGCTCAAGAGCGACGGTGCAACCATAATGGAGGGTAGATTCATCAATGATAACGACATAAACAGGGATCGCCGCGTGATAGTGCTGCACAAGGACAATGCCCGCAACCTTTTCGGGAAAAAGTACCCTATAGGTGAACTCGTAAAGATGAACGGGCTGACATTCACAGTGGTGGGTGTCTACAACCACGAGTGGAACACCCGCAGCTATATCCCCTACACTACGGCACGAAATCTCACAGGAGGAAGCGATAAAGTGAAACGCATCACCGTGGGAGTGGACAACCTCAAGAATGTCGAGGAGGGCACCGCCGCCGAACAAAGTTTCTACTCCACCCTCGGTAACGAGCACCAGTTTGACTCCAGCGACGAGAGCGCGCTTCACATATGGAACCGTTTCAACCAGTATCTAAAACAATCGTCGGCAATGGGAGCACTTGGCATAGCCATATGGATAATAGGGATGCTCACAATGCTTTCAGGAATAGTGGGTGTAAGCAACATAATGTTCGTGTCGGTGAGGGAAAGGACCCATGAGATAGGTGTGAGACGCGCCATCGGCGCAAGACCGCTCAGCATACTCAAGCAGGTGATACTCGAGAGCGTTGCCATCACTACCCTGTTCGGCTACATAGGAATAGTGGCCGGGGTCATCATCGCACAGGGCATCAGCGTGATTACCCGGGATATGCCGTTCATCAAAGACCCGTCGGTAAATATCACCATAGCCATCCAGGTCACAGTAGTACTGATTATCGCCGGAGCCTTGGCAGGACTGTTTCCGGCACTGAAATCACTGAAGATCAAACCAGTAGAGGCACTCAGAGACGAATAGCAAAGATGAATAACCCGATATTTGACATAGAGAACTGGCGCGAAATAGGCACGACGCTTGCCCAAAACAAGACGCGCACCTTCATGACAGGCTTCGGAATATTCTGGGGCACAGCCATACTTGCCCTGCTCCTGGGAGGAGCAGAAGGGCTTAAACACTTCATGTCGCGCAACTTCGAGGGTTTTGCCACCAATGCAGCCACGATCTTCCCAGGTCGCACCACAAAGAGCTACGCAGGATTCAACAAGGGAATGAGACTTGAGTTGAACCTGCAGGACGCCGACAACATACGCAAAGCAATATCCGACATCGAGAATTCATCGTCAGTGAACTTTATGTGGACCAACGCCATGTACGGAGACAAGAAAGCCAACACACAACTCACAGGGGTGGAGAGCCAGTATGACAAGATATTCGAACCCATCATATATGACGGACGGTTCCTGAACGAGGCCGACAATGCCAATTACCGCAAAGTATGTGTCATTGGCAAGACTATTGCCGGCAAACTGTTCGGGACAATGTCGGGCGTAGGCAAGGACATACAGCTCAACAATATCTATTACAAGGTGGTAGGAGTCGTGGGACAGACATCGGAAATCAATATAGGAGCCAATATGGATGAGTCCATATTCATACCTTCCAACTCTATGCGCAGGAGTTATAACCTTGGCAACAAGATAGATATCTTCATGATGACATTCCGTCAGGGCACAAGGCCCGGGGATTACGAAAAGCGTCTCAGACGCATCATAGCATCCAACCATCCGATAGCACCCGATGATGAAGGGGCGTTTAATTATTTCAATATATCGGAGATGTTCGAGATGGTCGACAACGTGTTTGCAGGCATCACCCTGCTCGCGCTTGTAGTGGGGACAGGGACACTCATGTCAGGCATCATAGGCGTAGGCAACATCATGTGGATCATCGTGCGTGAACGCACACACGAGATAGGTATACGCCGCGCCATAGGGGCCAAGCCTCGCGACATAATAGTGCAGATACTTTCGGAATCAATGGTACTCACCACTGTAGCGGGTATTGCAGGAATAGTGTTTGCCGTGCTGCTTCTCGGAGCGGCAGAAATGTTAACCGCAGGTCCGCAGGGCACGATAAATTTCCAGCTTGAATTCAGCCAGGCGGCAGGGATACTTGCGACATTCCTGATACTCGGGACCGCCGCCGGCGTGATACCGGCTGTAAAAGCGATGAAGATAAAGCCTATAGAGGCTTTGAACGAAAAATAGCACTCACAACATTATAAACAAATATCATCACTATACAATACAATGAAAAAGTATCTAAGAATCTTTCTCTGGTCATTAGTTATCCTGCTGTTCGCGGGGACATTCGTGTACCTGTTCATGAAGTCACGCCCCAAGGAGACGACCTACGAGATAGTGAGCCCCATCACAGGAGACATAGAACGCAACACAGTGCTGACCGGCACCATCGAACCGCGCGACGAGATCGAGATCAAGCCTCAGGTGTCGGGCATAATCTCGGAGATCAATGTCGAGGCCGGTGATATGGTGAAGGAAGGTGACGTGATAGCACGCATAAAGGTCATACCTGACGAGGGACAGCTTTCGTCGGCCCTTTCACGCATAGAGACAGCAAAAATCAATCTTGAGGATGCGGGCGTGAAGCATGAGCGCAACACTATGTTACTGGAGAAGAAGGTGATAAGCCGAGAGGAATATGAAACGACAGCCACACAGTACTCGCAGGCCAAGGCTGAGCTAAACGCAGCCCAGGACGCTTACTCGATAATCAAGGACGGTGTGTCAAAGACAAATGCCAAGGGGAGCAACACTCTGGTACGCGCCACTACATCGGGGCTTGTGCTGGATGTGCCTGTAAAGGTGGGATCGTCGGTGATACAGGCCAACACCATGAACGACGGCACCACGGTGGCCACGGTGGCAGACATGAACAATCTTATATTCAAGGGTAAGGTGGACGAGACCGAGGTGGGGCTGCTGAGCGTAAACCAGCCTATGAAGATATCCATAGGCGCGCTTCCGGACCTTAACCTCGATGCAGTGATCGAGTACATAGCCCCTAAAGGTACCGAAACCAACGGTGCGAACACTTTCGAGATCAAAGCCGCACTCACCGTGCCTGACGGAGAACATCTGAGAGCAGGCTACAGTGCGAACGCTACAGTGCTGCTGAGCAAAGCATCACAAGTACTGACTGTTCCCGAGAGTGTGATAGAATGGGCCGGTGACAGCACATACGTGTATGTCCTGACTGACTCGATAGACGGTCAGAAATTCCAACGCACAACAGTCACCACCGGGACATCGGACGGGGTGAACATAGAGGTCAGCTCCGGGATATCGCCCGATGCCCGACTGCGTGGAGCAATAAAAACCGACATGCCCGAGAAGGGATTCAATAAATAGCACCAGAGACTATGAGAAAAGCAATCATGATGCTGTCAGCAGCACTCCTTGCAGGGACTATGCACATAAGTGCGGAGACCTGGAGCCTCGACAGCTGCATAAACTATGCAATAGCACACAATCTCGATGTAAGGTCCGCGCTGATAGAGCGTCACAGGGGCGAACTCAGTGTCACCGAGGCCAAGGACCGCTTTCTCCCCACCCTGTCGGCATCAGCGGCTCAGAGCTGGAGTTTCGGGCGCGGACTCACGGCCGAGAACACTTATGCCAACCGCAACACGTCGTCGACAGGCTTCAATGCATCTCTGTCCCTCCCTGTATTCCAGGGGCTGAGCGCGCTGCGGCAGCTACGGCAGGCACAGGCCAATATCCGGACTCTCGACCTGAGAGTGGAGAATGCCAAGGACGAGGTGACGCTCGGGATCATGGCATATTATCTTCAGGTGCTGTACAGCAGAGAGATAGTGTCGGTCAGAAAGGAGGAATTGCGTCTGGCACAGGTGCAGCTTGAGCGTCAGCGCATATTATTCGAGAATGACAAACTGCCTGAAGCCGATGTGCTGCAGGCGGAGGCCCAGGTCGCGTCAAGCAATGTGGCAGTCGTGACTGCCGAGAATGACTATTCGCTTGCCATGGTTGATCTGACACGTGCGTTGGAACTCAAGGACGCCGAGGGATTTGATGTCGAGCCCATAGACCTTGACGGTGAGCTGCCACGCCTGGCATCGGCGGATGAGGTGTACAGGAATGCTCTGAACAACTATTCGGGAATACTTGCTGCACGCTCGTCGGTGGGACAGGCCGATCATGCCATATCAATAGCCAAGACAGGATACATACCTAAACTATATTTCAACGCCGGTCTCGGATCGAATTACTACACCATGTCAGGTGTACCGGCCAACTCGTTCAGCCGTCAGTTGCGTGACAATTTTTCAAAGTCACTCGGGTTCTCTCTCAACATACCGATATTTGACGCGTTCAATACGCGCAATCAGGTGAGGCAGGCCCGGTTACAGAAACTTTCGGCAGAACTGGAACTTGAGCGTCAGGAGAGCAATCTGCTGAAGACCATACGTCAGGCCTACAATCAGGCCGAAGGCGCGGAAGCCCAGTTCCGTGCCGGGGAAAGTGCCGTGGCATCGGCCAAGGCTGCCATGGATGCGATGACGGAGAAACTTAACTACGGACGGGCGAACGCCACCGAGTGGGAACAGGCACGCTCTAACTATATAACAACTCTGTCACAACAGGTTCAGGCTAAATACGAGATGATACTCAGAAACAGAATACTGAACTTCTATAACAAAGTCAGATAGAGATCATACAGCCTCGATAGAAGACTCGACAGAAAGATACAAAAGTATCAAAAGAACAAAAGAAACAGAAGATTTAGAGCTTTGTTTATTGACAAGAGCTTGTTTATAGACAAATGTGAATTTCGCTGAATAGTTACACTTGTAATTATATTGGCAAATATTGGTTAATATTGGTTAAATATATTATATCTGTTTGTTTTCGAAGCTAAATTTAATTATATTGCGAATATAGAATTAATTAATTTAAAAAATTATCATGAAAACATCTTATTTATTACGAATTGTACTACTTTTATTTGTAATATACTGTTTAAATAGCTGTCAGGAAGACAAATTTAATGACATCCCATATGTTCAAGAAAATGAAGATATTCCAATTAAATCATTGGACAACTCTCGAGGCGTGACAGACGGCGTGACAAACGGTTCATGTGTAATTGGTGTCATCCAATATTGCGGGAATAAATTCGGTAGAAATATTTACAGAGATGAAATACTCTCTAGACTTCAAGATTATGCTGTGTATGATTCGGACAATAATCTTAGAGGATTCTTTTTAAACTCATACGAATGGGATACAGCTTTAAAATATTGGTTTGATACAACTTATCCATCAGGTCAAAATGACGTGATTGCATCAGTAGTTAATAAGAAATTGGTTTGTTGCAGACTGGCCTCAGATAATGCAGTAACACATGCTGTTGTATTAGTAGGGTTAGACAATGTCAAACGTCAATTTTTATACTCCTAAAATCCGCAACTATCATCCAATACACGATTAAGGGTAGATTTATGA
>CAJURI010000019.1 GCA_910588795.1 uncultured Duncaniella sp.
CATCCTCAACCCCGCCAACGGCGCGCCTATCACCGTGCCTTCGCAGGACATGGTGCTCGGCCTCTACTACATCACCAAGCTCCGCTCAGGCGACAAGGGTGAGGGCCTGAAGTTCTACGGACCCGAAGAGGCTGAGATCGCCTACAACGAAGGCCGTGTCACCCTCCATGCCCCCGTCTCGGTTGTCGTCGATGATATCGACGAGCAGGGCAATCCCTGCAAGCGTCTTATCGAGAATACCTCGGTGGGCCGTGTGCTTGTCAACCAGTATGTGCCCAAGGAGATTGGCTATGTCAACGAGATCCTCTCAAAGAAGTCTCTGCGCACCATCATATCCAGGGTTATCAAATATTGCGGCATACCCCGCTCGGCCAAGTTCCTTGACGACATCAAGAACCTCGGTTACTACATGGCGTTCAAGGGCGGACTGTCCTTCAACCTCGGTGACGTGCTTATCCCGGCCGAGAAGGAGCAGTACGTTCGCGAAGGCTACGAGCAGGTCAATGAGGTGATGAACAACTACTCCATGGGCTTCATCACCAACAATGAACGATACAACCAGATCATCGACATCTGGACACATGTCAACTCCCGTCTGGCCGACACCCTTATGAAGCAGATGAAGGAGGACCAGCAGGGATTCAACTCCGTGTACATGATGCTCGACTCCGGTGCCCGTGGATCGAAGGACCAGATACGTCAGCTCTCCGGTATGCGTGGTCTTATGGCGAAGCCGCAGAAGAGCGGTGCCGAGGGCGGTCAGATCATCGAGAACCCTATTCTTGCGAACTTCAAGGAGGGACTGTCGGTGCTCGAGTACTTCATCTCTACCCACGGTGCCCGCAAGGGTCTTGCCGATACCGCGCTTAAGACTGCCGACGCAGGTTACCTCACCCGCCGTCTCGTCGATGTGGCCCACGACGTCATCATCAACGAGGAGGACTGCGGTACACTCCGCGGCCTCGTGTGCACCGAGATCAAGAACAACGACGAGGTGGTTGCTTCGCTCGGCGAGCGCATCCTCGGTCGTGTATCTGTCCATGACATCGTCGATCCCACCAACGGCGAGGTCATCGTGGAGGCTGGCGAAGAGATCAACGACGCAGCTGCCGACCGCATCAACGCATCGCCTATCGAATCAGTCGAGATCCGTTCGGTGCTCACCTGCGAGTCAAAGCGCGGCGTGTGCGCCAAGTGCTACGGCCGTAACCTTGCCACACACCGTATGGTGCAGATGGGCGAGGCTGTCGGCGTGATTGCAGCCCAGTCCATCGGCGAGCCCGGTACACAGCTTACCCTCCGTACGTTCCACGTCGGTGGTGTGGCTTCCAATATCGCCGCTGTCAACTCGCTCACCTCGCGTTACGACGGTATCCTTGAGATCGATGAGCTCCGCACGGTGCGTACCGACGAGGTTGATGCCAAGGGACGCAATGTCGAAGTGGTGATAGGCCGACTCGCCGAGATGCGAATCATCGACCCCACAACCAAGATGATGCTCACCAACGCCAATATCCCCTATGGTGCCAAGCTCTATTTCGATAGCGAATCCAAGGTCACCAAGGGTGATGTGATATGCGAGTGGGACCCCTTCAACGCTGTCATTGTCAGCGAAGTTGGCGGTAAGGTGCGTTACTCCAACCTTGAGGAGAATGTCACCTACCGCGTAGAGGCCGACGAGCAGACCGGCATACGTGAAAAGATCATTATCGAGTCGAAAGAACGTGGCAAGGTTCCTGAGGCCAACATCGTGGACGCATCCGGAGAGATCGTCAAGACCTACGCGCTCCCTGTGGGTGCCCACCTCATGGTCGACGAGAACCAGGATGTGAAGGCCGGCGAGATATTCGTCAAGATCCCTCGCGCCACTGGCGGCGCCGGCGACATCACCGGCGGTCTGCCCCGTGTCACCGAGCTCTTCGAGGCCCGCAACCCGTCCAATCCCGCTATCGTGTCGGAAATCGACGGCGAAGTGCACTTCGGAAAGGTCAAGCGCGGCAACCGCGAGATCGCTGTCACTTCCAAGCTTGGCGAGACCAAGAAATATCTCGTGCCGCTGTCGAAGCAGATCCTCGTGCAGGAGAACGATTACGTGCGTGCCGGCACACCTCTGTCCGACGGTGCCATCACCCCCGCCGATATCCTCAACATCATGGGCCCGACTGCCGTACAGGAGTACATAGTAAATGAGGTTCAGGATGTGTATCGCATGCAGGGTGTGAAGATCAACGACAAGCACTTCGAGGTGATCGTGCGCCAGATGATGCGCAAGGTCAACATCCTCGATCCGGGCGACACCGGATTCCTCGAGCAGCAGATCGTCGACAAGCGTGACTTCATGGATGAGAACGACCGTATCTGGGGCAAGAAAGTTGTCACCGACGCAGGTGACAGCGAGAATGTCAAGAAGGGTCAGATCATCACAGCCCGCAAGCTCCGTGACGAGAACTCATCGCTCAAGCGTCGCGACCTGCGGCCCATCGTGGTGCGTGACGCGCAACCCGCGACATCCGAGCAGATACTTCAGGGTATCACCCGCGCCGCGCTGCAGACATCCTCGTTCATGTCGGCCGCATCCTTCCAGGAGACCACCAAGGTGCTCAACGAGGCTGCGATCAACGGCAAGACCGACTATCTGCAGGGCATGAAGGAGAACGTCATATGCGGTCACCTCATCCCCGCCGGCACAGGACTCCGCTCTTACGAGCGCATAGTGGTGTCAGGCAAGGACGAGTTCACCGACGCTTTCAACGAGGCTGCCGAGATCGAGTCGAGAATCGAGACAAGCGATGTCGAGCCTGTGATGCCGTAAACCACGGCTGATGCATAGAGAGGTCATAAGGCCTCGGCAACTATAAAAGAAACAGGAGGTATCCGTATTGTTATCATGCCGTGTCATCGGATGGTAACAGAGGATACCTCCTGTTTCTTTTAGAGCTTGTTTAATAATAAATGTTACCGGTAGGGCGGTCAGTCGCCGAGGCTTTCCAGTCTCTGGAATGTCCTTGAACAGCTTTGTGTTTTAATTGTGAATTAACCGTGAATAACGGTTTTTTAAGCCTTAAGGTTGGTATTAATGGCGGGAAAATCGTAACTTTGTTGTCGAGAGCATACATGTAGGATTGAAAACTCGGTTATAATATAGTAATGATGGTACGACTGCTGCACATATTTCTTTTACTGGCAACGCTTATGGCTATGCCCGGTGTGCTCCGTGCCGATACCGTTGATGCCGGAAAGGATACTATAAAAGAGTATCTTCAGGCTCTTGAGGCCAATCCTAATGATAAGGAGGCTCTTAAGATCGTGGGTTTCTATTATATGAATCGTGGAGACTATCACAAGGCCACGAGGTATGCGAAGCGTCTGCTCGATCTCGGCAAGGCATCGGGCGACCGTGATTTCTGTGAGCTGTATGGCCGCGTCATCATAGGGTCGATTATGATCGAAGACGAGCCCGACAGCTGTTTCCGCTGTCTCGAAAGGGCTCGCTCCATAGCCGAAAGCACATCCAACCGTGACGCGCTTCTCTCGGTAAATAACGGTCTCGGAATGTATTATCTGCTCGTGCACAACGACCCTTACACAGCCTCGACCTATTACTACGAGGCTCTTGAGGATGCCAAGGCCATAGGAGACGAACGACGTTACGGCATAATACTCTCCAATCTTTCCGGAGTCTACATCTCATTGAATGATATCTCGGGCCTTAAGCTTGCCGAGCAGTCCTACCAGATAGCCCGAAAACGCGGCGAACCGATGCCGCTTTACTATGCGGCGTATTCTCTTGCCCATTTCTATCTTATGACCGACAGTCTGGACCGTGCCGGATATTTCATCGATGAGGTGGAGCGGCTTCATGGCGAGGGAGGGTTTGACGGCAACGGCAATCCGTATCTTTACAGGGCGCGGCTTGCCGAAAAACGCGGTGACATCGATGCCGCCTACGGCTATTATGTTGATGCCATGCAGAACTTCGGCGATTCCGACGCATCGTCAGTCTCTGCCACCTATCTTGATTATGCGCGCCTGTTGCGCCGTGACGGACATGCCGCTTCGGCTATAAAAGTGCTTGAATACGCGCTCAGGTATATAGCGTCCAAAATGAAGATCCATTCCCCTGAGCTGATGAAGGAACTGGTGTATAGTTATCGTGATGCCGGCGATTACCGGAAAGCCATGGAGTATAGTCTGCGATATCAGGAGTATCAGGACAGTGCCATGCAGCTGTCGCGCGAACGCACCTTGCAGGAGAACCGCATACGCCACGAAGTCTACACCAACGAGCGTCTACTCGACGAGAAGAACATGGAGCTGATGGATGTCCGTCATAAGATAGTGACCCTTTTGATAGTGGTGATAGCGGTGTTCGCGCTCCTTGCGCTGACCTATATAAATTATCGCAGGAAGGACAGGCTCTACCGTGCCATAGTCTCTCAGAACAGCGAATATCTTGCGCGTGAGCAAGCCCTGATCGAACAGATAGAGGAGTCAAGATCCCACCATGATACTGCATCGTCCGTTCCCCCGATGTCTTCCGGAAAGGTTGACGGCCTGATGTCAGGGTTTACCAGACTCATGCTTGAGGAGAAACTTTTCACTGATCCTTCGATCACGGTAGGAGCTGTGGCGGAGAGGCTCGGGTCCAACCGTACATATCTGTCAAAAGCTATAAATGAATCCACCGGAAAGACATTTACCCAGGTGGTCAACGAGTATCGCATCCGTGAGGCTGTGGCGTTGATATCCGACCTTGATGCGAACATACCTCTGAAGCAGGTGTGTGCCGATGTGGGTTTCAATTCCCTGTCGACATTCTACACATCTTTCCAGGCGGGCACGGGGATGACACCGGCGAGCTACAGGGAGCGTGTGAGAAACATGCAGGGTACAAATGCTAAATAATGCCATAATTTTAAGCATTCAGGTTAAAAACGTTTCCATTTTCTTCAATTTTACGATTCCGAAATAATAAAATTTGTGATTTAGGGTACCTGAGACATACATTTGCACATATTTAAGAAAATGCACTCCGAATCTAAATCACAACACCATGATCAGAAAACTTGTCAGGAATCTGACCTCCTTATTCTTCTTGTTGATCCTGCCTGTCATGGCCTCGGCATCGCCGGAGCACCCATTGCTCAGAGGTCATGTCAATACGACAGAACCAAAAGAAATCACTATTGTATATGACTTTCAGGGCGACGTATATTCCGGCACTGTCACGACCGATGCCTCCGGCAATTTCGTGTATGACGTGCAGCTTCCTGTAGAGGAGGCTGATGTTGTGGTGTATATCGACGGCAAGCCTCACGGAGCCTATCTGCGCCGTGGAAGCACTACTGTGGCCGACTTTGGCGAAAACGTCGGCTTCAGTGGGGACAATGTGGCCGAGAGCCGTTTCTACAATACTTATCAGCAGGCTTTCAATCCCATGAAGTTCAAGCCTATGCCCGATGTAAAGTTTGTGTATGCCGACGCCATGAAGCGTCTTGCCGACGGGCGTGACCGTGCGCTCTCCGATGCGTCGCATCTTTCAGGCAGCCTGCGGGAACGTGCCGGACGTCTTGTCGGCTCCAGCTATGACAAGTTTCACCTCATGCTCCTGAGCATCGAGACCGGCGAGAGCGGAGCGGACTCTACGGCGGTGACCGATACGATATTGGCACGCATAGACCCCAATGCCGACGAGTCGCGTCTGTCAGGCATAATCAATTACTGGTATAACAACACTGATTTCCACCGTTCGGGCAATGTCAGGAGCATTCTTGACTATATGATAGGGCAGTTTGCGGCTGTTGACAGCGCGCTCACCAATGAGGGGAACAAGAAAAATCTCTACAGTACGCTCGGATCTATGTTCATGATGTATCAGCCGTCCGACGATGATGTGGCAGCGTTCTACGCCGGAGTCGAGCCGCAGCTGTCAAAAGCACCTATGGTAAAGAAGAATCTCGACGAGGTGCGTGAGAGCATGACTGTACGTATCAAGGACGGCGATGCAGTGCCTGTGGATCCTGTGATTATAGCATCCGACGGGTCCAAGAGCAGGCTATCTGATATACTTGCACAGAAGAAGGTGGTCTACATCGACATATGGGCCACATGGTGCGGCCCTTGTTGCCGCGAGATCCCTCACATGGACAAGCTTGTGGAGCGGTTCAAGGGGAACGACGCCATAGTGTTTGTGAGCATCTCGCGTGACGATGACCGTGACGCATGGCTTCGCAAGCTTGACCGCGACAAGCCCGTATGGCCGCAGTATGTGTTCGACAAGGCTTCGGGCGACAAGTTCATGGATGCTATGTCGATAAGAGGTATCCCGAGGTTCCTGATAATAGGTCCCGACGGACGATTTATTTCCGTTGACGCCGAGCGTCCGTCCGACAGCGGCATAGATGCCGTGCTCAATGCCGCCATAGCGTCAGCCCGGCAGCAGAAGGGATAATCAAAACAGAATATCAATCAATCATTCATCCAATATTTATGAAAAAGCTTATATGTATAATGGTGGTTGCCTTGTCACTGGGTGTCCCATCGGGAATGTATGCGCAGAAAAAGACGCACACACTTACCGAAAGCATGGATAAGATCCAGAAAAAGACCATCACCGGCACCGTACTTGACGAAGAAGGGGAGCCGCTACCGGGCGCGACCGTTACAATCGAGGGTACATCCGATATCACAGCAAGCGATATCGACGGAAATTTCACTATCCTTTGCCATTCCAAAAAGCCACGCCTCGTGATCACCTATGTGGGCATGAAGCCTGTCACTCTCGATCTTGAGAAGGAGAAGACGGGATATGTGAGGGTGCGCATGGAGGCTGCGCCCAATATGATGAGCGAGGTTGTTGTGACCGGATATCAGAACATTAAGCGTGAGAACGCCACCGGATCATATCAGGTGCTCACTGCGGCCGATCTTGACAAGCGTACCGTGAGCGACCTCAGCGACAATCTCGAAGGCAAGATCCCAGGAATGATGAAAAAGACCAAGTCCTCCAGCAAGGATGAGGACGCTTTCATCATACGAGGCCAGGGAACATTCAACGCCAAGACCGCACCCCTTGTGGTGGTCGACGGTCTGCCTATCGAGGGCGGCATGTCGACGGTCAATCCTTATGACATTGAAAATGTGACTGTCCTGAAGGACGCCGCCGCAGCCTCGATATATGGCGCGCGTGCCGCCAACGGTGTGATCGTTATTACCACGAAGGCAGCCAAGACGGAGCGTCTGTCGGTAGACTTCAATGCCGATCTCACCATCACGGAAAAGCAGAAGTATGACAATATGAGCTGGGCGAATGCCGCACAGGTGATAGAGCTTGAGAAATACAATTTCCAGGCCATGCTCGACGAGGAAGGGCAGACCCATCTCAACAGCGCGCTGTCGACATTCAACAACGGACGTCTCGAGGGCTTCTCACCCGTCATGCGTCAGTTCCTCGCCAATCACACCGGGCAGCTGAGCGACGATGACCTGAACGCCACGCTCGACCGCTGGAGCCGCAACGACTATCGCCGCGAATATCAGGATGTGCATGACCGCAATCAGGTGTTCCAGCAGTACAATGTGGCTGTTCGTGCACAGGGAAAGATCATAAGCTCAAGCCTTATGGCAAACTATTCCCATGACAACATGGGTATCCAGAAAGAGAAAAGCAATTCTCTTACCCTAAAATATCGCGGCGACATAAAGGCTGCGAAGTGGCTTGACGTGTCGGTGGGTCTTAACGTGCTCAACACTCGCTCCAAGACGCATGATTTCGGCTACATGAATAATTATGCCGAGATCAACTCTTTCCTCCCTTACCAGAGCATGTATAACGAGGACGGCAGCCTCGCCCGCATGGAGGGATGCGTGTATCCCGGTCTCGATGCTTTCAGCAATCCTGATCTCGAACTGAAGGATAACACATTCAATCTCGTCGATGAGATGAACCGCAATTTCAGGAACAACCGTTATACCAACACGCGTGCTTTCATCAACACTAAGTTCACCCTGCTTCCCGGATGGACCGCTTCGGCACAGTTCCAGTACGAGGACATATTCTCCGAGTCCAAGACCCACTATGAGGCAGATTCCTACATCATGCGTTCCGCCTACAATGCATTCACTACAGGCGGAGTGACCGGCGTGTGGGTTCCTGATCCCGACTTTGATCTGATGGATCTTTTTATGCATCCCGAGAACTATCCGGAGGACCAGTGGTTCCACCTGAACGAAAAGTATGAGATACAGCATCTGCCCACAGAGCACCATATACCTGACGGAGGATTCCTATCCACATCGACAGGTGAGAGCAAGTACTACACGTTCCGTGCGCAGACCAACTATAAGCGTACTCTGTTCGGCAAACATGACATAGATCTGCTCGGCGGCTTCGAGTATCGCGAGACCCGCGACACAGGAAACTCCGACATGTACTATGGCTATGACGAGGCTACTCAGAACAATAACAACTTTGCCGCTGACTGGTCATATATACAGAACCCTGTCAACGGAGTGTTCGGCGACCATGTCACACAGCAGTTCCTTTCGCCGCAGGGCTACTTCGGCACCTACAATACACTGCACCGCTTCTACTCCATATATTTTACCGGCAATTATGTGTTCGACAACCGTTATTCGATCTCTGGAAGCTACCGCGTGGACAAGTGCGACCTGTTCGGCACTGACCCGAAGTTCCGCGGACGTCCGCTGTGGTCGATAGGCGGTTCATGGAACGCCCACAACGAGGCATTCCTCCGCCCCTTCACATGGATCAATGCCCTGAAGCTTCGTGGCAGCTACGGCCTTACCGGAAATATCGACCAGACAGCTAAATCGCGTCTTACAGCCAGTATCAAAAATAATCCGTACACGAATGAGAGCATGGGCGATTTGCAGACACCCCCCAACGATCAGCTCCGCTGGGAAAAGACCGCGACATGGAATCTCGGTGTCGATTTCGCATTCCTTGGCTATAGGGTAAACGGCTCGCTGGACTATTATCACAAGAAGGGTACCGACATACTCACAAAAACCGATATAGACCATACCGCCGGATATGAGAGCCTGATCCTTAACAGCGGTGACATGGTTAACCACGGCATAGAGTTCCAGCTTGATCTCCGTATACTCCAGCAGCGCAGCCGCCGCGATCTCGGTGTCAATCTCGGGTTCAATATCGCCTACAACAAAAACAAGGTGATCAAGGCCTCGACCTATGCTACATCGGGAGCCGATTATCTCGGATTCACTCTAAAGGAGGGCTATCCTCTGAATTCCCTGTTCAGCTATGACTATGCGGGACTCGTGGAGAAGAACGGGCAGTATGTCAATGCCTGGAGGGATCATAACGGCGAGGTGCACGACACCCCGATAAGCAACGCGTCGTTCACACAGGAGGATGCAATATATTGCGGCACCGCCACACCTACAATAAGCGGATCGCTAACTCCGGAGATCACCTGGAACGGATTCTCGCTATCGGCGATGTTCAATTTCTACGGAGGCCACAAAATGCGCGTCAACGGCAACGACTGGTACACCGGAGGCGGAGAGGGTGGCTATGACAACACTGCCGAGGTGATCCCTGTCGAGGCATTGAAGTACTGGAAAGGTGAACAAGGTGTCCCCGGCAACGGTATCAATTCCGACAACTACCGTCTGAGCTACATAAGCTACCGCAACGACAATATAGTCAATGCCGACTATATGAAGCTCCGCAACATCGTGCTCAGCTACAATTTTGACCGCCGCCTGTGCCGCAAGATCGGCCTTAACGATCTGCGCCTGCGCGTACAGATGAACAATGTGTGCACATGGGCACGCAATTCCCGAGGCATAGATCCGGAGGCATGGAGCGGGGACAAGCCGGCTCTCAAGACTCCGAGAAGCTACACTATGAGCATTTTCTTCAATCTCTAAGCATTCACAGACATGAAATATATCACAGGACTTTTAGCCGCAGCATGCATGATGATGGCGTCATGCGATGACAAGCTCGACTACACGCCGCTCGGCATGTCGACACTTGACACAGTGAGCGACCTCGAGACACTGCTCAACCAGCCATGGTACATATTCAATGGTGCTACCTCTCTGGAAGTGCTCGCCAACAACACTTATCCTGAAAAGTATAAGAAAGTGGAGGCGATGCTGACCAACAAGAACACTATCAGTTATGCCCTCCTTGCATGCGACGAAAGTGTCGATCGTGCAGATCTTTCTACAGACGATAATATATATGACAAGCTGTATGGATACATACAGTACCCCAATGTCATAATAGCCAAGGCTCCGGAGGCCGATGGTGACGGGAAACTCCGCTCGGAGATAATTGCCGAGTCGAGGGTGCTCCGCGCATGGTTTCATTTCCTTGCCGTGAATATCTATGCCAAACAGTATGACGAGAGCACTGCGGCAACTGACGGAGGTGTGGCCTATGTCGACAATATCAATGCCCAGGAGCTTAAAGAGAAGCGAACTGTGGCCTATGTGTATCAGCGTATACTCGAGGACTGTGCCGACGAGGTGATAGCCGCTGTGCCGCAGCGCACCGGCAAGACCACATGGCGAGGTGGAGCCGACTTTGCCAATGCTGTGCGTGCTTTGGTGCTGTTTCAGATGAAGCATTACGACCAGGCCCTGGAGTATTGCAACCGCGCTCTTGCCATAAACGATGTCATTGAGGACCGTCAGGAATCACTGTCGAGCGGCAACTGGACCGTGGACTTTTCCCATCCCAACAATTACCTGCATTTCCGAGGCACTAACACCAATCTTGGTGAATATTCGGCATACATACTCACCCCCGAGGCTTCGTCGAAGATAGAGCAGTACGACTATCTTCTCACATTCAGCAGCGAGAACGGCGGATGGGACAGGGATTCAGGCTACGGACTCCCCGGCAGCTATGTAAGCTCGGCCAGCGGTGTGCAGATTTCCTCGTTCGGCATCCGTACCGAGAATGTCATATACACGGCAGCCGAGTGCCTGATACGCACCGGCCATATCAAGGACGGGCTCGCGATGGTCGACCGTGTGCGCGCAAAGCGTGTGGCTAATGCCGAGCCGTTTGCAGAACGCACCGACATAACCACCGAGGAGCAGGCCATGGCTCTACTTCAGGATGCCAAGCGTGTGGAG
Source organism: uncultured Duncaniella sp. (assembly GCA_910588795.1). Taxonomy (GTDB): domain Bacteria; phylum Bacteroidota; class Bacteroidia; order Bacteroidales; family Muribaculaceae; genus Duncaniella. The sequence continues at coordinate 11,140 of CAJURI010000019.1, forward strand.
ATGTTCACCACCTGTTTCAATTATCTCGACTGCAAGCGTTGGAACAGCGAGGCCAAGTACCGCCGCACCATAATCCATGACCTCGGCGAGAAGGGCACTGCCGAATTGCGTCCCGACTCTCCGCTGTGGATATTCCCGTTCCCGGTATCATCGGTGATACATAATCCGACGCTTACACCCAATTATTGATTCTCAGATTTATAAATGATTGATTATATTGTGTAAATTATTGATTTATTGATTAAGATTTAGTTTCAATCGTCAGCTTCAAACTAAGAGTATGTTTAGTATTTAACAGACACTCTAATTTGCACTGTAACTCCGGGCGATGTCGTGACTGACATTGCCCGGAGTGTTTTATTATATGATATTGAGGAAGATCAAAATTTGCCGTAAAAAAATTACGGAGCTCGGATATTTTGCGTATATTTGCGATATCATATATTTTTTATTCATAATCATAATATACCAATGCTTGTAAAGTTTGCAGTAAAGAACTATAGGGGTTTTGCCGACCGTATAGAACTTGATTTGTCCCGTCCAAATAATTATGAGTATAATTCATTTGCCATCTCTGACGGGGTGGTCAAGAATGGTATTATATATGGTCCGAACGGAGCAGGAAAGAGCAATCTTGGGTTGGCTATATTTGATATAGAATATCATCTTGCGCCATTGAAAGCAAAGAAGCCGGGATATTATGACAATTATGAATACGGGAATACCGGTTTGTTGGTGGATTTTGAATACACTTTCAATTTTTCTGGTCAGATTGTGGAGTACAGGTATTCTAAAGATCGCAACAATGTGCTGCACAAGGAAATGCTTATTGTCGATGGGGAACCTGTTTTTTCAAAGGAAGGCAATATATTCAAGATAAAGACTTCTTATTTCTCCAATGATGATGTTATAAAAGACAACCTTAAAAATAATGCGAACAATGTATCGGTCGTCAATTTTCTGTTGGCGTTCTATCCTCTTCCGGAAAATCATTTCTTGTTGAGGCTTCAGGACTTTGTAAACAGAATGCTGTGGATCAGATATGTTGAGGGACGTGAGTTTATAGGGATTGAAACTCAGCCCAATGGCAATATAGAGGAGTACATTATAAAGAATGGACTGGTGGACGATTTCTCATCATTCCTCATGCGTGTGAGCGATCAGAAATTTGATTTTATAGAGCCGGAACCCACCGATAAGGCTCTTTTCTATCAGGTGGACGGGAACAGGCTTTCATTTGTGGAGACTATTTCTTCAGGCACCAGATCATTGGAGCTGCTTTATTTTTGGATGAAACGTATGGGTGATCCGTCGTTTGTGTTCATTGATGAGTTTGATGCGTTCTATCATTTCCGGATGTCATTCAATGTTTGCAAGGAGCTCTTCAGCATGCCGTGTCAGTTGTTCATGTCCTCTCATAATACATATTTGATGACTAATGAACTGTTGCGGCCTGATTGTAATTTCATAATCAACGGTAATAAGATAAAGTCGCTTAGCGAATGTACAGACAAAGAGCTGCGTTTCGGGCACAATATCGAAAAATTGTATCGCGGAAAAGCCTTTGACATATGATCCTGTTTGTTTTTGAGGGCTATAAGCGTGAACCACGGTTATTTGAGGCAATAAAGAGTATATTTTTGCCTCGGGAGATTGAGCCAATAGTATGCACCTACAGATGCAATATTTATAAATTGTATTCTCAGATAAAAAAGTATGATGTCTTTAATGATAAGGAAAGCGTCGATACGGTGTCGATATTGAAAGATATTCTTATCTCGAAAAAAGACAATGTGTTGGACGGTATAAATTCTTCCGACATATCTGAAATATTCCTTTTTTTCGATTATGATTTTCATCATCACTGTATGGATGATCTTGTATCCGATAATGGTCATATCGCTGAGATGCTCGACTTTTTTGATGATGAGACAGCCTGCGGGAAGTTATATATCAACTATCCGATGATAGAGTCGATCAGGTACACCAAATTTCTCCCTGACGATGAGTATTTCTCATATACGGTGACGCGCGAGCAGTGTAAGTCAGAGGATTTCAAGAATATTTCCCACAGTTTTTCTCATTATAAATCATTGGATCATTTGCTGCTGTCAAATAATCCTAAAGAATCGGATGAGAAGAAAAGTGTAAAGTTCGTAACGGCAAAGACTAATTGGCTTCATTTGGTGAGAATGAATGTTGGGAAGGCTGCTTATATATGTGGCGGATGTAATGACGCTCATGTGTCAAAAAAACTTATCTCACAGCCTTTGATATTTAAATCTCAGTTGGAAAAGCATGTGTATGGATCAGAGTGTCGAGTGTCCGTATTGAATTCGTTCCCGATATTTATATACGACTATCTGAGTGCAGTCCCCGGCCTTTAGGATGGTAGTTCCCCGAAAAAATTTTCATAATAATGTAAATTCTGAAAATGTTATGGGGAGATTTGTTTTGTTATTGTCGGGATATTTGCGACCTTTGCACCAATGTTCCGCACGTGAGGCGGGACATCCATGAAAACTATACACAATAATCATCACATCCTTAAATTCAAATCATTACACAATGGTTACTGCTATCGTAATCTTCTTTATCCTCGGATATCTGTGCATCGCTCTTGAGAGCGTGCTGAAAATCAACAAGGCTGTGCCTGCACTTCTCATGTGTGTGGTGTGCTGGACTCTTTATGCCTGTGGTGGCGCGCCCGACGGCACTGACACATCTTCGCGTCTGCTCCATCATCTTGGCGAGACTTGTGAGATACTGTTCTTCCTTATGGGTGCTATGACCATTGTGGAGATTGTAGATGCCAACGGAGGCTTCTATTTCGTTCATGACGTTCTTGCCACCAAAAGCAAGCGTGCCCTGCTGTGGCGCATCACATTCATGACATTCATATTGTCAGCCATACTTGACAACCTCACTACGAGCATTGTGATGGTGATGGTGCTCCGCAAGCTTGTGGCCGACACCAAGGACCGCATGCTCTTCGGGGGAATGATCATCATCGCGGCCAATGCCGGCGGCGCGTTCTCGCCCATAGGCGATGTCACCACCATTATGCTTTGGATCAAGGGTATGATATCTACCGGAGGTGTGCTTAGCCAGCTGATAGCACCGTCGCTTGTGGCTGTGATAGTATCGGCACTCTGCACATGTCTGTATCTCAAGGGTGACCTTCAGGCTCCGCAGCGTGACGAGGCTCCGGGACAGGCAAATAATCCTGACCGCATGCTCATACTGTGTGTGGGTGTGGGCGGACTGATATTCGTGCCCATATTCCGCATGCTCACAGGACTTGCTCCTTTCATGGGGATACTTCTCGCTCTCGGCGTGCTGTGGTTTGTGAGCGAATGCCGCTGCAACCGTCATGCGCTTTTCTGCGAGACCTCCCATCTGAAGGTGACCACACTGCTTTCGCGAATCGATATGGCCACCATACTTTTCTTCCTCGGCATACTGCTCGCTGTGGCGACGCTTCAGGAGACCGGCGTGCTCTCCGCATTCGGGCAGTGGCTCAATGAGGCATCGGACGGAAACCACTATCTCGTTACAGGTATAATCGGCGTGGTGTCGAGTGTCGTGGACAATGTGCCTCTCGTGGCCGGCTGCATGGACATGTATCCCATCGCAGCGTCGGGCGATTTCGGTGTCGACGGTCTGTTCTGGCAGCTTCTTGCCTACTGCGCCGGCGTTGGAGGCTCGATGCTCATTATCGGTTCGGCCGCCGGAGTTGTGGTGATGGGCCTGGAGAAGATCAGCTTCGGATGGTATCTGCGCCGCTTCACATGGATAGCTTTCATCGGTTATTTATCCGGTATCGGGGTGTATGCCATAGAGCACATGCTGTTCCTTTGAGGATATTTGTATAGAAAGATATGATGAGTCTCTTGCGTTTGTTTTGCCTCCTGTGTCTTGTCATGCCGGTTATGTCGGGTTGTGACGTGATAGAGTCGGCGTCGCCTGAGGTGTTCGGCGACGGTGAGGATACAGACGGTGATGAACTGTTTGAGACAACAGATCTTTCGCTCTTTGAGCTTCGTCACCGTGTGAAAAGCGTGCATACGACGGTGTACTACAATGTGGTGCCCGGAGGTGATTCCGTGGCAGTGGATACTACGGCACAGAATGTTGTGAAAACTGTGGTGTACTTCGACTCGCTCGGCAATTATGTCCCCCGGCGTGACGAGAGGATTAAGCGTGACGAATACGGGCGCATAGTGCGCTGGGAGGACCGCCGTCCCAATCTGCGGCGCGTGCACGGAGGTTTCCTCAAGGACACATTGACCTATCGTCACATAAGCCCCAATGTGGTGCAGTCAGCAGGAATGGGCGACTATGCCATAACCGTGTATGACGACAACCGGCGTGTGGTGGGACAGTACACCGATCCTATAGCAGCCGGAGAACAGTCGGCCGTGTTCAATCTCTACCGTTCAGAGGATGAGAGAGGTAACTGGACAGAGCGTCTGAGCGTGTGGACCACGCAGGCTCCCGGCTCGCGTCCGCATGTGTCCTATACACTCACCAGAAGAGATATAAAATACCATAATAGAAAGCCCTGATATATAGGAGGAAATACAAATAAGGGGTGCCGAATCCAGATTCGACGCCCCTTCTTGATTATTGCTTAAACATTGATGTATGCCTTTGCGCCATCGCGGCGTGGGACATTGGATTTATTCAGCCATTAGCTCATCAACCTTGGCGGCGAGCTCTTCGCCGCGTAGATTCTCTGCCACGAGCCTGCCTTCGCTGTCGACTATATACATGGTAGGCACGGACGATACATGATAGGCATCGGCAATAGTATGGTCAGTGTCGCGGAGATTGATCCATTTCAGGTCCTCCTCTTTTACTGCCTGACGCCATGCGGAGTCGTCCTGGTCAATGGATATGCTCAGCACATCGAATCCGTTGTTCATGTGTTTTTCATAGATGCTCTTTACATTTGGAAGCTCGCGGCGGCATGGTCCGCACCAGCTTGCCCAAAAATCGAGCAGGATATATTTCTTTCCGTTGCATGCCGAGGCGAGAGTCACTTCGCTGCCGTTGATGTCGGTCTGTGAGAAGTCAGCCATTTTATCGCCCGGACGTCCTACAGGATACAGTTCCTGAGCCACGAGACGTCCGGCATAGGTGTTTTTCACATCTTCGGGAAATGATTCATACATCTCTCGCAGCTTTGGGGAGAGGTAGGAGACATGGGATATCATGAGGATAGGTCCCCAGAAAGAGTTCTTATTTTCCTCCACGCCTGCATGGAACAATGAGTCGAAGGCTGTGAAGCAGTACTTCTCGGTCGATGACATTTTCTTGAACCCATCGGTGGATTGTATGGAATCAATGGCGGTCTGGTTACGGTCAGCCATAGCTTTGTGCAACTGCTTTATCAGTGTTGCATAGGTGCTCTGATTGGATGTCATTATAGAGTCGATGCGATAGCGCGGAGCCATCTTCACGATGTACTCATCAGTGAGTGGTGAGCCTGCCACTGTCACGTCATTGAAGTTATATAGTATTCTGCCGTCACTGCTCTCAGAGGCTGAAACGTTGCCGCTCATATCTATGTCGGCATTCTCAAGGATGAATCGTTTGCTGCCGTAATGGTCCTTGACTGTAAGGATGCTTGCGATAGGCTCGTCAGTTGTGCCGGTGAATTCAAATTTTCCGTCGATTACCGTGGTTTCAGCCAAAGGAGCTTCCGATGTGTGGGCAAGCGGAATAATGAGGACTACGGTGCTGTCAGGCAGACCCTCGATTTCACCCCTGATGGTGTATACGTCGCTCTTTCCTCCTGAGCAGGATGCAAAAAGCATAGAGCAGAGGAGCGATGTTGTAAATACATGTCTCATATTTCTGTGGATTCGTTACTGTTATTTTGAATTTTGTGTGAGAACTCCGTTGCCTGGGCGGTTGATGGCATTGGCAGGGAACACCATGGTCCAAAGATGTGATGTCGGTGACAGGGTATAGGTCTGCCCATCGAACTCTTTGGTGAGGGAGCGTGCATAGGTGCCTTCGGCATTGTACCGTTTCATGTCGATGAATGGGATTATCGAATTGATCATCTCATTGTCCTTGGTGCGTCGTATAAGATCTATAGCTTCAGCCTGTGTTGAAGCTATAGACGGGCGGTAATAGTCGGGGTGTATACGTGACTTGCGTACCTTGTCGAGCGTGGCAAGTGCATCGCTGACTGTGGAGCCTCCGGCCTGGCGAGCCTGGCATTCCGCCTTTATGAGATATACTTCGGGAGTGGCGATGCCTGAGAGGTTATAATATCCGGTGAGCATACCCTGGTAATAGGTGTCGGTGGATGAGGTGTATTTCTTCCAACGCACAAGGGATCTCATGTCGCCCTGTTCAAACAGTGATGCGCGTTCCTCGGATATGTTTATGTCATTGCAGGGGTAGTTGGGGTTGCCTTCTCCGGAACAGAACCATAGATTCTCCACGCATGTGTGGGCCATTGGGGATGATATCTTAGTATAGTCCTCCGGATTGTCGATGCGGGTCTTGTACTGGTTGTAGTAGTCGAGCCAGTCGAAGAGGTCGTCCTTGCGCTTAAGAGCTGCATTGGCGTGGATAAGCGCGGCGTCATAGTCACGCATGGATAGATACACCCTGGCGAGTCCACCCTCTACAGCGGCGCGGTTGGGATGCACGGCAGTCATGGATGTTTCCGGGATGCCAAGTTCGATAGCCTTGTTGAAGTCGGATATCATCTGGTCATACACCTCTTTTACAGATCCCTGATGCCATGGAGTGCCGAGCTCTCCGCTATATATCAAGGGGATTCCTGGAGTTGAGGCGGCTTTCTGCGGATCGTAGGCGTCGGCATAGAAGTTGACAATGTAATAGAGCACGAATGCCCTGATGGCATAGGCATACGACATTACCTCAGCTCTTTCGGCTTCGGTGCATTCCGTGGCTTCCGGCACCTTTTCTATGAGAGTATTGACGATACCGATTATACCATAACCGTTGTTGAACATGTCTTCGGACGAGGCATTCAGTTCGCATCGGTTGCGGGATTCTTTCCACATGTAGTTGGCTGTGCGCAGATCATCGACATTACGGCAGCTGTTTGCTTCCACGAACTTATCGTTGATCAGATACAGTGCTTGCTGGGATGGTAGATAGTTGACATTGTACTCGTTACGAAGGAGTGCCTCGTAGTCGGCAAGGGTCTTGGGTATACGTATCCCTTTGGGCATTACGTCGATGTAGTTGTCGCAACCTGACAGCACAGATGCGAGAACCAGTAGCGCGGTCAATATATATTTTTTCATGATTTTCATTATTATCTTGGGTTGTCAGGTCAGAAATTTAGGTTCAGTGATACCATGTAGGTAGGTCTCTCATATCCTCCGAGAGTGAATTTAGCAGCCTTTGTCTTGGCAAATGTAGCGATGTTTTCCACTCCGAGCATTATGCGAGCATCTTTGGCGTAGAATCCGGAGCATAATTGGCGGGGGAGTCTATAGGAGAGGGAGATGTTGCGCAGACGCAGATTAGATGCGTCCTTTATTACTGCTGACGAGCGGTTGTACAGGTCCATGTTGCAGTATAGATCAGGATTCTCTGATGCCACATAGCGTGGCACATCGGTGAAAGCTTCGTCGCCGGGCTTTTTCCACCGGTCGGAGTAGTTGAACTGGGTGCAGCGTATCTTATGCCCTCCCTCAAACAGCATCAGTGCTGAAAGGGTGAGGTCGCGCCAACGCAGGTTGGTGGATAGGGAGCCACTGTAGGTGGGTGTATAGCTGCCGAGATATACGATATCGTCGATGGATGTAGGGGTGTTCTTTGTGCATATGTTGCCGGCGGCGTCATAGACCTGCGGAAGCCCTTCTGCTGAGAGTCCTGCCCATTGGTAGCCGTACATGGCTGTGAACGGAAGTCCTGTGCGCGGGAAATCCTCGGGATAATCGAGCTGAAGTACGTACATGGGGGCTTTGACCTCTACTGTGCCTACCTCGGAGTGGTTGTATCCGATGACTCCCTGCATGGACCATGACCATTCGTTGCCTTGTATGATATTGCCGCTTATGTTCATTTCAAAACCGCGGTTGGTCATCTCACCGTTGTTGATAACATTGGTTGTGAAGCCTTGTCCCTCTACCGAGATGCCGTTGGCTGATGACAGAAGGTCGGAGCCTTTTTTATTGTAGTATTCTACGGATCCGTTCAGACGGTTGGAGAACAATGCGAAATCAATTCCGATATTTGTGGTAGTTGTCTTTTCCCATCGCAATTTAGGATTGGGGCGGGCACTAATGGTGCCTTGTGTGCCTCCGACTCCCGGATGGGTGTTGGTCCCGTAGGAGGCTACTGTGTAAGGCCACTGGTTCTTGGCGATGTTGCCGCCGATGCCGTGGGAAAGGCGCAGCTTAAGCATATTTATCCATGAAGGATTGAAGAAATTCTCCTGGTCGATGCGCCATGCCGCGCCTGCCGACCATATGGGTTTGCCCTGGTATTTGCTGCTTGTGCCATAGAGGTTGGTGCGGTCAGTACGGATGGAGCCGTTGATCATGTAACGGTCATTGAAGGTGTAGGCAATGTTGCCGTAGAAGGATATGAAACGGTTGGTGAGCTCATTGACGCTGGAAAAGTCGTTGGCTGAGATCCATGGGCGTCCGAAGATCGCTCCTGACATTGACTGGATCGCGGACTGGTCGACAACGGTCCATTGCAGCAGGTCGTCGTCATATCCGTAGAGAGTGTTGCTCTCAAACCTTATGCGAGAGTGGCGCATTTCAAAACCGGCTATCGCTGTAAGGTCGTGGATGTCGGCAAATGTCTTGTTGAAGTCAAGCTGGTTGCGGAAATTATATGCGCGCTGATTGTTGGTGAGATGTTCGTAGATATCTCCGTAAGGGAGGTTGTATATGGTGTTTATGCCGTCGGATGATGAGGCGAAATTGTTGATCTTGTTGCGTACCGCGTAAGTCTCTTTTTCACGTATCTGTTTATGCTCGAAATTGCCGAATTCATATTGGAACTGGGATGTGAACCGTAGCCAGTCGGTGATCCGGAAGTTGAGGCGTGCGTAGATGCGTGTGAGCAGGTCACCGTCGGTGATATTGGAGCGGCCAAGCTCGTCCATCGGGTCGATGTCCTCGCTGTAAAGACCGTGCTTGTTGATGGCTTCGAGGCGAGATGAGTCGAGCCTGTCCTCCTGGCTGCTCACTATTGTGGAGCCGTCCTCGTTGTATAAGCTCATATAGGGGGCTATATTGAATCCGGGGGAGGACAATGAATATCCGGCTGTCTGCTTGTTGGAGTAATTGACATAGGCCCCGAGGTCGAGTGATGCCCATTTTGTCATGTTCAGAGAATTGCGCAGAGAGATGTCGACACCTTCATTGAATGAGTGTTTTGAGTTGAGGTTGTCCCTGTGGTAAGCGATTGTGCCGACGAAGCTGTTGCGGTCGTTGGCTGAGGAAACGGACAGGTTGTAACGCTGGGTGGTGGCATCACGCATCTCTATGCCGTCAGCCTCGTCGTAGTATCTGTAGCCCTGGCTGGACCAGTTGTCGAGCATGCTGTCGAGCTGCTGTTGGGTGATGGAGCCTGCATAACGCTGGTATATAGCTTTTTGATGTGGTAGAAGATTGGAGGAATTTTTAAGCATTGTGGAGGCGTAACCTGCGGCTTCCGCATTGTGAAAATTAGGGTTTTGGGCTATCCACTCCCGGGCGGCATCGATCTCATCCTTGGAGCTGGAGCCGTAGGTCCAGTCACGCTTGTAAGGCTTGATTGAGAATGTTGCGGAAGCGGATATGTTGATTTGTCCTTCCTTGGCTTTCTTTGTGGTGATGACTATGACTCCGTTGGCGGCTCGTGCTCCGTAGATTGATGTCGCGGCGGCGTCCTTGAGCACTGTTATGCTTTCGATGTCATCGATGTTTATGTCAGGCATAGATTCGGAGAAACCTCCTCCGGCATAGGTGACTTCTGTGCGTTCCACCGGGAATCCGTCAATAACATACAAGGGTGTTGTCACACCTTTCATTGATGTAACTCCTCGTATTCTGCCGTTGGTGTAGCCTGCCACATGCCCTTCGAGCATGTCGTCCACTGATGATATGCGTTGCGCTTCAAGCTGCTTGCGGTCCACTTTGGCGAATGATCCGGTGGCACGCTCTTTGGATATTGTCTGATAGCCTGTGACCACTACTTCGCTGAGGGCTTCGGCGTTTGGGGCAAGCTCGATTTTGTAGTCGTTTTTTCCGGGTGTCAATGCTATCGTCTTTTTATGATAGCCGATGAAGTGGACTTCTATCTCTTTGACATCAGGATGGTTGATGCGCAGAGAGAAATGTCCGTTGATGTCGGTTGCCACCATTGCTTTGGAATCGGTGGCCTGTACCGGGACTTCACTGACAGTGGCTCCGGCAATTGGGTCGCCAAGCTCGTCGAGGACTGTACCTGAGATTTCTCGCGTGTTTTGTGCATTTACAGTCATCAGCAATGCAGTGACGGCTAATGAGAGGAGCGAAACGATGCGACGGGATGATAAGTCGGACAGTAGTTTCATGATGTGTGTAATGATTGGTTGATTGGACTGCGGCAAATTAAGTGTTTTTTATTTGAATTCTGACATATAGTTCTGTACAATTACGGCAAAATTGCTGTAATTGTATATACTGAGGTGCAAAAAGTGAATAAAAAGCAGGCAGTGATTAGTGAGGGCTGACGGTATGTTATTTCCGTTTGTTGCTCTGATTACGGAATGAAGCCGGAGTCATGCCGGTGCAGGCGTTGAACTGGGAGTAGAATGTGGTCATGGAATTGAATCCCAGCATGTCGGCGAGGTCCTTGAGAGATGTGGAGTCGGCAGGGTCGGAAAGACGGCGCACAGCTTCTTTGATGCGGAGTGAGTTGATGTAGCGGGTGAAGGTCATTCCGTAACGTTCGTTCACAAGGCGGGATATGTATGTGCGGTTGGTCCCGAGCATGCGTGCGATCTTTTCCTTGGTAATAAGATTGTCGGTGTACACTGCCGGATCGAGCATAAGAGCGTCGAAACGTGCCGTGAGGTCTCTCAGGCGTTCTGCGGAAAGTGGTGTGACGTTTGCTGATGCGTTCTGCTCGGACGCTTCGCTTTCGTATTCATGGGATGTCTCGGATCCGTGGGATGAACTGATGAGCTTTTCTTCAAGATGGCGTATTGTCTCGCGCAGGTGGTTCTCTTCGTGGGCCGATTCGGTAGCCTGTGCCACAATGGCTCTGTAAAGTAGGTTTTTGCGACGGTACATAACGACAGTCGAGGTCAATACTACGAGGATTATCACTACTGCCGCTATGAGAATGTTTACTATGTTCTGTTTCTCGATTAGTTGAATATGTTGCCGCGCGATGTCGTTCTCTGCACGTTCGAGGTCGTATTTGGCGCGCAGTTCTTCTATGGCATCTGTGTTTATCGCGTTGCTTAGGATTGTGCTCTCGCGTTTTGCCTGAGCTTTGAGTATGGCTGCTTTGTCATTGTTGCCGAGCTTGTGGTGTATGTCTGCCATTTTCCCTATGATTTCGGGTCGGGAGATGAACAGGATGCCTTCTACGGTGTTGCTGAGGGCCGAATCAAGAAGTTCCAGGGCTTTGATATGGTCGCCTTTGCCATTGCTTATGTCGGAGAGTGCGGCGTATGCCCTTGCACGGTCGGAATCGATATCGGTAGAGTTGGCTATTACTCTGTGGAAACAGTCCTTTGCGCCGACCATATCTCCCTGATGGTACAGCACATTCCCATAGGTGTTGTAAAGATTGCCGTAGTCGGAGAGCCCTTTTGTGTTGTGTATATATTCTGCTTCGCGGATGTATTTGAGTGCAAGACGGTCGTCGTTGTCGAGCAGATAGAAGTATGACATGACGATGGCTCCGAAGTAGGAGAGATAATCGTCGGATGTGCGGTGACCGTAGTCGTAACATTCCCGGGCGTATCTTAGTCCTGTCGCGTCCTTGCAGATGTAGTACATCAGTGCCACATTGGCGAGCAGCAGCGAATTGAGCCGTTCATCCTCTCCGCGCTTGGCTGCATCGATCCCTTTGAAGAAGTATTTCAATGCACCCTGGTAGTCTCGCTCGATGTTGGTGCTGAGTATTCCCATGCCGTTGTATACTGAAGCAAGACCGGTGTCGTAGTTGACCATATGGCATAGGCTTTCGGCTTTTCTGAGGCATGCATATGCCTTCTGGGCACTGTCGGAGAAGATTGATGCCTGTCCGAGAATGATGTTGCCGTGTATTCGGTAGTATGGGTCGGTGATATGTTGCTCTTCGACAATTTCGAGTATCTTTGTGCCGATTGCTCGTGCTGTCGGAAAGTCCTGTCGGTAGAGGGCGTCGCCACCTTCTCTGATAAGGGAGTCCGCAGGGGTGGTGGGTGAAGATTGAGGATCGGAGGGTTGAGAGGAAGAAATGCCGCAAGCCGCGACCGCTGTGAATAATATGAGTATCCACAGGGTACGGATGGGGTTGTATTTATGATGGAGAGACGTGATGATGGTACAGGTGTGGGATTAGATATGCAGTTTGTGGCCCATGCGCTGCTGCTTGGTGAGCATGTAGCGGCGGTTGTAGGGGTTGACCGGTATTTCCATCGGCACGTTCTCGATGACTTCCAGTCCGAATCCTTCGAGACCTTTGCGCTTGATGGGGTTGTTGGTGATGAGGCGCATCTTCTGAATGTTGAGAAGGCGGAGTATCTGTGCTCCGACGCCGTAGTCGCGCTCGTCAGCCTTATGGCCCAGGTGGAGGTTGGCGTCCACTGTGTCGAGCCCTTCCTCCTGCAGCTTGTAGGCTTTTATCTTGTCCATAAGCCCTATGCCCCTCCCTTCCTGGTTGAGGTATAGAATGGCTCCACGTCCTTCTTTTTCTATCATCTCCATGGCTTTGTGCAGCTGTTCGCCACAGTCGCAGCGCATGGATCCGAATATGTCGCCTGTGGCGCATGATGAATGCACTCGCACGAGCACCGGATCATCGGTCGAGAGGTCTCCCTTTATCAGGGCTATGTGTTCGAGCCCGTTGCTCTTCTGGCGGAACGGTATGAGGCGGAAGTGTCCGTAGGCTGTGGGCATGTCGACCTCCACGCCCTGTTCCACGAGAGATTCGGTGCGCAGGCGGTAGGCTATGAGGTCGCGGATCGACACGAGTTTAAGTCCCCACTTGTCGGCTTTCTCGCGCAATTGTGGCAGACGCGCCATGGTCCCGTCCTCATTGAGTATCTCTATGAGCGATGCTGCCGGGTATAGTCCTGCGAGACGTGCGAGATCTATGGATGCCTCGGTGTGGCCGGGGCGACGAAGCACTCCGGCATCCTGAGCGTATAGCGGGTGTACGTGGCCGGGCCTTCCGAAGTCCTCAGGGCTGACTGTCGGATCGGCGAGGGCGCGTATCGTGGCGGCACGGTCGTGGGCCGACACGCCTGTGGTGCATCCCGGAAGAAGATCGGCTGTGACTGTGAACGGTGTGCCGAGCATCGAGGTGTTTTCATCGACCTGATGGGCGAGCTTAAGCTCGTTGCAGCGTGATATGGTGATGGGCGCGCACAGTTCGCCACGCGCGTTGGTGATCATGAAATTGACATGCTCCGGTGTGACCTTTTCGGCGGCGATGATGAGGTCGCCCTCGTTCTCGCGGTCCTCGTCGTCGACAACGATCACAAACTTGCCTTCGCGCATATCGGCTATGGCTTCTTCGATTGTATCAAGCTTTATCTTTTCCATTTTCGATGAGTGTTATGAGTTGGGATGATACTTTGCTCACTGTTGTTAGATCGTGGCGCAGCTGTTTCTGTGTGTACCGTCCGTAAAGCCATATCGGAATACCGATAGGGAATAGGATGATCATAGTGATGCTCAGCCACTTGCTTTCTGACGGTTCGATGAACCACAGAGAGCGCAGTATGGGCATGTCCATGAGGCGGATTATCACCATCTTGTCGCGCGAGTTGGCGAGGCGGTCCACGAGGTTCTCCTCATAGTCGCGTATGGTGTGCAGCCGTGCCCGGTCGTACCCCTTGCGCCAGTAGTCTATGTAGGATTGTGCCGGAGGATTGTCGTCAAGGAAGCCTACCACCATCTCCTTGAGGGCGTTGAGCCTCTCTACGGCAAGTGCCGGGCGCACTTCCTCCATGACTATCTCTTTCATCTCTACCGATCGGGTCTCGCTCACTCCGAAGAAGCGGCGGAACAGGTTGAGGTAGGCGTCCTTGTTGAAGACAGCCGAGTCATTGACAGCCTTGTAGGTGAAGAATATGCCCAATGGCAGGAGTACGGCCGCGCTGAGCCACATCCCTTGCCATACTGGCCACTTCCCGTCACGTGCGAGCTTATAGCCCATGTTGTCGATGATATAGTAGAATATGAAGAGGAATACCGATATCACAAGCGGTGTGCCAAGGCCACCCTTGCGTATGATGGCTCCGAGCGGCGCGCCGATGAAGAAGAATATTATGCAGGCGAACGAGAGAGTGAATTTCTTCATCAGCTCTATGGCGTGGCGGCGTATCGTTTTGGTGTCGTCGGCCATGGTGAGACTGCGGTATTCATATTCCTGCTTGTTGCGCTGGGCTTTGGCGAGGGCTGTCTGCAGATAGTTGAGCCCTACGCCTGAGGATGAGCCTCTGAACACAGAGTCTACGTCAATGCCCCGTGACATCTCGACCGTCGGTGTGGGGATCTTTATCCGCTTGCCTGCGGTATCGGTTGTGATACGGTAGGGCATGATGTTCAGGTGTGGAGTCTCGCGCAGTGCGTCGGAGTATTCCGTGCCGAGCGAGTCGACACGATGCTGCACGGAGTCTATGGTGGCCCTAAGCTCGGCCATGTTCTTGCCTACGTACTGGTTGCGCATGCCCTGCTCGTCCATGCGGTTGAAGTTGGAGTCGAATGTCACCATGATCTCCTTTACGTCGAATGTCTCGCGCCTGTAGGGCACGTTCTTCATTCCTGAGGCGGCGTCTTTCAGATTCTCGAACGATTCCCCGCTCCATAGTTCGAGGAACAGGTGGGTCTTGTCGGCCGTGAAGCTCATCTTGCCTGAGTCGGCGAGTATTATCGAGGAGTTCTCGAATCCTCGCGACACGTCATAGATCATCATGTCGTAGAGCACTCCTGTGTCGCGGTTCTTGTGGTCGATGAACAGGTTGTAGCCCGGGATCTGGTCATAGAACACGCCTTCGGGAATCTCAAGCTCGGGAGACTTCTGCCTCACTGAGTAGAGGAGGGTGTACATCTTTGTCTGCGCTATGGGCAGCACATCGTTCTGAAAAAAGAATGCTCCTGTGGCTATCATCACCATGAGCACTATGAGCGGGGCCATGGTGCGCAGAAGAGAGATCCCTGATGCCTTCATGGCTGTGAGCTCGAAGTTTTCGCCGAGGTTGCCGAATATCATGAGCGATGCCAGCAGTATGGCGAGGGGGAGTGCCATGGGCACCATGGTGAGGGCGGCGTAGAAGAAGAGTTCGGATATGACATCGACCCCGAGGCCTTTGCCTACGAGGTCGTCGATGTAACGCCACAGGAATTGCATGAGCACGATGAACAGGCATATACAGAACGTCATCATGAACAGAGGCAGGAAGCTCTGCAGGATGAAGGTGTCCATACGCTTGATACGTATCATCGCAATTCGGTTGGGGTGGATTTATGGGATTGGTTCATTAGCGACACATGGCCGCCCGGTTGAGGAGCGACCATGCGCGTTGGAGTATCATAGTCAAGTGGGTGTCACTTGCTGTTATTTGATTCCGAGACGGGTCTTTACGGTGGGGGTGATGTCGGTGACATCGGTGCCTACATACACGGGCACCATGTTCTCGAACACGAAAGTGTAGCTTCCCTCGGCTCCCACGGCCTGGATTGCCTTGACCACTTTCTCCTGCACGGGTGCCATGAGCTGCTGCTGCTGACGCTGTATGTCCTGTACGGCTGTCTCGCGGAACTGCTGGATCTTCCCTTCGAGTTCCTGCATCTCCTGCATGCGGCGGTCCTTGATGGTCTGGGGTGTGCTTGCCTCAAGTCCCTGGAATTCCTCATATTTTTTCTGGAATTCTTCCTGAAGCTTGCTGAATTCGTCCTGATATTTCTTATTGGCGGCTTCGAGCTGCTCGTTGATTGTCTTGATCTCGGGCATGGCTTGCATTAGCTCCTGAGTGTTGATGACAGCAAATTTCTGAGCGAACACGCTCATGGGAAGCGCAATCATGATTGCGAGCAACAGTTTCTTGATCATTGTTGTATTACGGTGTTATTAATTTATACTTTGAATTTTATTCCTGTTGTCCGGCCTATGCCGGGTCCTTTGAACAAACGGTGCAAAGATAGTCAATTTATTTTGAAAAACCTAACTTTTCAAGCACCTCATTGGATACGTCGATGCGCGGCGATGCGAAGATGATGTCGGCCGATGATGCGCGGTCGAATATACATTGGTATCCGCGTTCTTCACTCACTTTCTTTATGGCGTTGTAGACATCCTCCTGTATGGGGCGCATAAGTGTCTGGCGTTTCTTGTAGAGCTCTCCTTCCGGACCAAAGTATTTCTGGCGCAGCTCGGCCGCGCTTTTCTCCTTGGCTACGATCTCGGCTTCTTTTTTCTTCTTCTGGTCGTCGGTTAGGAATACCATCTCGTTCTGATAGCTCTTGTACATGGTCTCGGCCTGCTTGGCAATGGCCTCAACCTCTTTCTGCCACCGCTGTGACAGCTGGTTCAACTGTTCGTTTGCGATTTCATAGTTGGGTATGCTCGAGAGTATGTAGTCCATGTCGACAAGAGCAAACTTCTGGGCACTTGCACCCAGCACGCCGGCAAGCGTTATAACGAGTGTGAAGAGAATCTTTTTCATGACTGTAAATTAATGCTATATCTTATAGACGTTTAACTTGGCCAAAAGTTTAATCCTTCCTGAATAAGGCGGCTTGCTGAGGTCGCAGGGGTTAGAATTCCTGTCCGAGTATGAAATGGAAGTGAGAGCCGCCCTTCTCACCGTAGACTTTGTCGAAGCCGTAGGCCCAGTCTATACCCATCATGCCGACCATGGGGAGGAAGATGCGCACACCTACGCCTGCCGAACGCTTTATGTCGAACGGCTGGAACTTCTTTATGTCGCTCCAGGCGTTGCCTCCTTCAAGGAATGTCAGTCCGTAGATGGTTGTCGTGGGCTGGAGAAGGAAGGGGAAGTGGAGCTCTACGCCGAATCGGGTGTAGGCTCGGCCTCCGCCCTCGTAGTAGGGGGTGAGCTGTCCGTTGTCATAGCCGCGGAGCGCGATGGTCTCCTGAGCGTATGTATAGGATCCTGACATGCCGTCGCCTCCCACATAGAATGTCTCGAATGGTGATTTGAGATAGCGGTTGTAGCTTCCTAGCAGGCCTATGTCAGCGCGGGTCATGAGCACGAGAGTGTATTTCCCTTCGGGATTGGTGAGCGGAGTATAGGTGCGTGAGTTGAATCTAAGCTTCCAGAACTCTATCCAGCGGTACAGCTCGCGGTGGGCGGCGTCAGTGTTCTCCTCCGAGAGTTTCTTCCAGTCTTTCTTGCCGAAAAGCGATGCCGGCGGTGTCATCTGGAGGTTAAGGGAGAATGTCGATCCGGTACGTGTGTACTGCGGGTTGTCGATGGAGTTGCGGCTGAGTGTCAGGCCGAGCACAAGCGAATTGGATGTGCCGTTCTGCATGTTGAGCAGGTAGGCCCAGTTCTTTACGTGATACCAGTTGTAGCCGATCTCGGCCTGGAAAGTGAACCAGTCGTCGGGCCAGTCGAGACGCTTGCCGAAGCCCACGTTCACGCCGAGCATCTGGAGGTATTTGTTGGGGTCGTAGGCGTCCTCTATGGCGTTGTTGTAGTAATCGTTGTATCCGTATCCGTAGTTGTTGTACAGACCTCCGTAATATGAATTGTAGTAGTTCATGTAACGGTTGTTGTAGTAGGATGAGTTCACGCCTGTCTGCCGGCTGTAGTAGGCCGATACCGAGAGGGAGTTGGGGCGTTTGCCGCCGAACCACGGGTCGAGGAACGATATCGAGTATGCCTGATAGTAACGGGCATTGGTCTGTGCGGATATCGTGAACTGCTGTCCTTCACCCTGCGGTATGAGGCCGCGGTAGGAGTTTGGATAGAAGAGGTTCTTTATAGAGAAGTTGGTGAACTTTATGGCCACCTTTCCTATGATGCCGGTCTGGCCCCAGCCCATGGAGAATTCAAACTGGTCGTTTGACTTGGATGCGAGGTTGAAAAGTATGTCCACAGTTCCGTCCTCGTCGTTAGGCTCGGGGCGTATGTCCATATTCTCCGGGTCGAAGTGTCCTGTCTGGGCGATCTCACGCGCCGAGCGCATGAGGTCCGACTTGGAGAAGAGCTCGCCGGGCTTGACGTGGAGCTCGCGGCGGATCACCTTCTCGTACAGACGGTCGTTGCCGTTGATGACCACGTTGTTGATGCGTGCCTGCGGTCCCTCCATGATGCGCATCTCCAGGTCGATGGAGTCACCGTGGACGTTCTTTTCGATGGGGACGAGCTGGAAGAAGAGATAACCGTTGTCCATGTAATGGTTTGACACGGCATCCTCGTCGCCATCGGCTGCAGTGCGCTTGTTGATGAGCTTCTGGTTGTACACGTCGCCCTTCTGCATGCCGAGGATATTGTCGAGGTAGTAGGTCGGGAATACGGTGTTGCCTACCCATGACACATTGTTCAGGTAGTATTTCTTGCCTTCGTCGAGTGTGATGTAGACGTCCACGGTCTTTTCATCGTAGGGGACCACGGAGTCACTCAGGATTGCGGCGTCACGGTAGCCTTTTTCATTGTATTTGGCTATGATGCGGTCGAGGTCGTCCTCGTAGTCGCTTTCAACGAATTTTTTCTGTTTGAAGAGATTCAGCAGTTTGCCTTTTTCGTTGGTCTTTTTCATGGCACGCTGTACCTGATTGTCGGAGAGTACTTCGTTGCCTTCGATATATATCTTGTGGACCTTTACCTTGTCATGCTTCTTTACGTTGATGTTTACGATCACCTCGTTAGGCGCGGACAGATCCTCGGCGAGGTCGATCTTCACCTGGGCTTTTCCGAAACCTTTGTTGCTGTAGTATTTCTTGATGATCTGTTCGGCGCGGTTCACTATATTCTGGGTGATCTGGTTGCCGCGGTGGAGCTGGAGGGCTTCGTCAAGGTCCTTCTGTTCACCTTTCTTCACGCCTGTGTACACGATGGATGATATGCGTGGCTGCTGGCGCAGGTTGAAGCATAGCCATGCCTTGTTGCCGGCCACTTTGTCGACAGTGATCTTTACATTCGAGAAGAGCCCCTGTTTCCAAAGCCGTTTGGCCGCGTCGGTGATGTCGCTTCCCGGGATCTGCACCATATCACCTATTTTCAGTCCGGAGTAGCCGATTATGTTCTTTTCTTCATAATTGTCGGCTCCGGTGATGCGGATTCCGGCGATCTCATAGGTCTTGGGCAGACCGCTGAATATCACCGTGGGGTTGACTATTGTGTCGGTGGTGAGCTGGGCTCGCGATGGAAACGCGCAACAGATGATTGCTGCGAGCAGTGTGAGGATATGTGACAGATTGGTACGCATACTGTATATCGCTATTTTATCTGGGCGGATGTGAGGCCGAAGCGGCGTTCACGGTTCTGGTAATTGGCTATTGCTGTGATGAAGTCCTCGCGGGAGAAGTCGGGCCAGAATGTGTCAGTGACATATATCTCGGCATAGGCTATCTGCCACAGGAGGTAGTTGCTGACCCGGAAGTCCCCTCCGGTGCGTATCAGCAGGTCTGGATCGGGCATAGATGCCGTGGAGAGGTATTGCTCGAAGTCAGCGTCGGTCATCATGGATTCCGGTGATTTTTTCCCTTCCATCACGTCGGTGGCAAACCGCCGGCATGCCTCGCGTATCTCCCAGCGGGAGGAATAGCTGAGTGCCAGCGTGAGTGTCAGTCCTGAGCAGTGTGATGTGTCGGCTATGCACCGGTCAAGGCGTTCTCTTGCCTGATCGGGCAGACGGTCGGTATCACCGATCATCCTGAGCCGCACGTTATTGCGTATGAGGTCGGGGGTCTCGCGCTCTATGGCTGTGACAATTAGGTGCATCAGGGCGTCGACTTCTGCTTTGGGCCGGTTCCAGTTCTCGGTGGAGAAAGTGTAGAGCGTGAGGTATTCAATACCTGCCTCGGAGGCGGCTTCGGTGATGCGCCTGACTGTGTTCACCCCCTCGATGTGGCCTGCGCTCCGGTCCAGCCCGCGGGATGTGGCCCAGCGTCCGTTGCCGTCCATGATGACAGCCACGTGGCGCGGGAGGCGTGAGGTATCGATTTCAGCTATATTCGCCATAGGTTCAGTCTAAGCGGTGGCACTCTATGCAGCGTTCTCCAAACTCGTAGGAGACTGACAGCAGCATTGTCGAGTACCAGTCGGTGTTTTTAATAAATGAGCTCTTTATGAGGTATAGGTCAGCGAGGTCGGCTCCGTCGGCATGGTCGCCGAGCACTTTGGTGATTGCGAATTCAAAGGCGAGATTGAGTCTGGGCCGGACCTTGTATTTCACTCCCAAAGCCATAGGTATTGTCATGGCTGTGAAGTTCTTGCCTTCGCATGATGCTGTTGACACACCTATGCCGAGTGCAAGATAGGGGCTGATGCGTCTCAGCTGCTTGTATGTCTCACCTATTCCATAACCGAAGAAATTGAATTCGCCTCGCGCCTGCAGATCGTAGAGCGTCGACTTGAAGTCGTAGACCGCTCCGGCCGGCAGGGCGTTGTCCATATCGGCGGTGGAACCGCTGAGCGATGCCACGTTGACAAGTCCGCGCAGGGCGAAACGGGTGTTGAGCAGATATCGCAACGACACGTTGGCTGCGATGCCCGGATAGGAGAACAGGTTGCTCTCATTGGCGTCACCGAGATATCCTGACATTCCTGCCCCGGCCCCGATGTCAAACCGATAGGTCTCGGGCTGTGCTGTGGCCTGGGCCGTGCCTGCCGGCGCGGCACTCCATAGGCAAAGGAGAGTCATCACGGATGTCAGGTATCGGATATCCACTAATATATCGGTTGGAATGTGAATCGGTTGATGACTCCTCGTGTTACCCCGGGGATCAGGTTGCCGTCGGCTCCGATGCCTCCGTACAGGAATATGTAGGGGCATTCCCATGATGTCACAGGCTTGGACACACGTGAGGCAATATGGCTGAGAGGTGTGCCCCATGCGGGGATTCTTACGGGGGTTATTCCGGTCCACCGGCTTTCGGTGAACGAGCGGGCCGACATGGTATAGTCGATCACATGAGCCTGGGCCATGCTGAACGCCGGGTATCCCTTGGGGAATTGCAGATAGGTGTCAGCCTCTTTCCATGTGATGCCGAAGTCGTAGGATATGTAGACGTGCTTGGCTGTGACTTTGCCGCTCTCGTTCTCGTAGTATCCACCCATGGCGAGAAGGGCTGACTGGTTAGTTACCCTCCAGCTGTTGGCTGCTATGCGCGGGGTAAAGTAAGGGAACAGTGTCACTCCGGCTCGCTCGTCGATGCCGGTTGTGCTGATCCTGTCCCATTTGGTGCCGTCGTATGCCCATGCTTCACCGGTGTATCGTCCGGCTCCGTCCTGTCCGCCTATCATTATGGCCATTGGGCTTTCGCTCCATTTGGTCTCGTAGATCACCAGCTGGCTTGTCCCTTTCACAGGGCATGAGGCCGGGAGGTCTCGTTCGGCTGATGCGGGATATGTCACCTGTTTCCATCCGTCGCTGTCTTTCCGTGCGCCGAGCAGTGTGTTGCCGTATCCGCCGAACACACAGTTCATGATTGACTGGGTGGCTGTCCATGTGATTCCGTCGGCTGACGTGTACAGGGTGCCTCTGCTGTCGGTGATGTAGAGGGCGTCGGTTGTAGCGGCAAATGAGTTTATGTCGGTTCCGGCAGGAAGTGACGGCGTGGAGGTGGTCCAGCTTCCTGACTCAGGGCTGTCGGTGGTGCATAGCTTGAAGGATCCGTCGGGCAATTCGAGAAGGGTGTATGGCATGTCGGCATACATCACGGTCTTCTGGGCCTTGGCCTCCTCGGGGAACGATACCCTCTTGAGCTCGTCCCAGTAAAGGGTGTCGCTCACTACGGTGTGCACATTGATGCGCACGGTGTATTCGCGTTTTGCCTGTCCGTTGTAGGAGGTTACGGTCATCTTTACGGGCCCGTCGGAGAAGTTGACACTGTCACCGGGGTTCTCTGTGAGGTTGACTGTGGTGTCACGCTTGGTGGCAAGTGTCTTGTAGGACAGTTCCACCGATTTGGCCGCTGACGCTCCGACATTGACCACAATCTTGCGTATGTCGGTTCCCTTGGGGAGGGAGTCGGCGTTGTATATCTCGGCATTGATCATGTCGATAGAGAAAAACACCGAGTCGAGAGCTCTGAGCACGCTGTCATTTTTTGACAGGCTGAAAGATGTTATGCCGCAATTGTAGTAGTCTCCTTCGATGGTTACCATCTCGGAGGTGTCGTCGTCGTTGCAGCCGGCCGTGATACATGCGATGAGCATAAACACGGTCAGGTATAATGGAAATCTTTTAGTCATAACGTAATGAGTGTGGTGTCTCAATGAGACCTACAGTTGTTTTCAAGTTGCAAAGTTAGCAACATTTTCGTTAACTGAACCACCTCAATAGTAAAAAAAACAAAAAGTTCACCATTATGGTGCCGTTCAGTGCTTCCGGATATAATCGGTGATCCATGCTCCGACCTCACGTGTGCCGTATGTCGGTCCGCCCGGCACCTGTATCTCGGGCGTGCGTACCCCGGCATCGAGCGAGGCGTTTACTGCGTCGCGAACCGCCTTGCCCTCTTCGATAAGTCCGAAGTGCTCTAACAGCATTGCCACTGACAGTATCTGTGCGAGTGGATTTGCTATGTTCTGTCCTTTTGCCTGGGGCCATGATCCGTGGATAGGCTCGAATACAGGTGTCTTTTCGCCTGTCGAGGCCGAGGGTAGCAGTCCCATGGATCCTGTTATGACTGACCCCTCGTCGGTGAGTATGTCCCCGAAAGTGTTTTCAGTGACCATGACATCGAAGAACCTCGGGTCCTGTATCATGCGCATGGCGGCGTTGTCGACATACATGAAGTCGGTGGTCACATCGGGGTACTGTGACGCCATTTCCTTTGCCACTTTGCGCCACAGACGTGAGGAGGCGAGCACATTTGCCTTGTCAACCACGGTGAGGTGCTTGCGGCGTCGCAGGGCATAGGCGTAGCCCACACGGAGTATGCGCTCGATCTCGGCGCGGGTGTAGGCGTTGGTGTCATAGGCGCGGTCGTCTCCTTCATGCTTTTCGCCGAAGTACATTCCTCCGGTCAGCTCGCGTATGCACACGAAATCGGCTCCCTCGATCAGATCCTTGCGCAGCGGCGACATGTGCAGCAGGCAGCTGAATGTCTCGACGGGGCGTATGTTGGCAAAGAGCCCGAGCTTTTTCCGCATGGCGAGCAGCCCTTGTTCAGGGCGTACCTTGGCTGTCGGGTCGTTGTCGAAGCGCGGGTCACCGACTGCGGAGAACAGTACGGCGTCGGCCCAGAGGCATGTGCGGTAGGTTTCGTCAGGAAACGGGTCGCCTGTCTTGTCGATGGCTTCCGCTCCACACAGGGCGTAGCTGTATTCGACGTCGTGACCGAATTTTTCACATACTGCCGACATTACGTCGACGCCTTGTGCCGAGATTTCCGGGCCTATGCCGTCACCGGGCAGGACTGCTATCTTGAGATTCATAGTTTACGGGGGATATGGGGTGTTGTTGAAAAAACGGTTTGGGAATGCGGACCTCGCGGCCCGGCCCGGTCAATGCTGCCGGGAGGCTTCGAAACGCTCTATGTCGTCACGCCGTGACAGGAGATATTCGACATCGTCAAGCCCTTCGCTGAGGCATTGCTTCTTGTAAGGGTTTATGTCGAATTTCTCTGATTTGCCGGTGGCAAGGTTGGTGATTGTCTGCGACGGGAGGTCAACCTTTACCTTTGTGAATGGATCGGCTGCGATCGATGCGAACAGTCCGGCGAGGAAGTCCTCGCTCACAGTGACCGGGAGGACGAAACTGTTGAGTTCGTTCTGCTTGTGTATGTCGGCAAAGAAGCTTGACACCACTACACGGAAGCCGTAATCATGTATGGCCCATGCGGCATGTTCGCGCGACGATCCTGACCCGAAGTTCTTTCCCGCCACAAGCACGCAGCCTGAGTAGGCCGGATCGTTTAGCGCGAATGAGCTTATGGGATTACCTTCCTTGTCGAAACGCCAGTCGCGGAACAGGTTGTCGCCGAAGCCTTCGCGGGATGTGGCCTTGAGGAAGCGTGCGGGTATGATCTGGTCTGTGTCGATATTCTCCATTGGCAGTGGGACACATGACGATATTATGGTGCTGAATTTTTCTTTCATCACAGAATGTTTTAGAGGGTGCGTGGGTCGGTTATCTTGCCTGTCACGGCTGCTGCCGCCGCCACGAGCGGACCGGCGAGTATGGTGCGTGCACCCGGACCCTGGCGTCCCTCGAAGTTGCGGTTGGATGTGGATACTGCGAGCTTTCCTGCAGGGATCTTGTCATCGTTCATAGCAAGGCATGCCGAGCATCCGGGCTGACGCAGATCGAATCCGGCTTCCTCAAGGATCCTGTCGATCCCTTCTGCCCGTATCTGCCTGTCGACGCTCCATGAGCCGGGCACGAGCCATGCTGTGACACCGGGAGCTTTCTTACGGCCTTTGACGAAGTTTGCGAATGCTCGGAAGTCCTCGATGCGCCCGTTGGTGCATGACCCGAGAAACACGTAGTCGACCGGTGTGCCTATGAGGCATTCTCCGGTTTTGAATCCCATATATTCGAGAGCCTTGTCGTAGGATATGCGTCCCTGCTCGTCTGCCGGGTCCGGGGCGGGTATTCTTTCCGTGATCCCTATCCCCATGCCTGGATTGGTGCCGAATGTGATGCGCGGCTCTATGTCGGCGGCATCGAAGTGCACCTCGGCATCGAATACGGCACCATCGTCGGTGTGAAGTGTGCGCCAGTATGCGAGGGCCTTGTCCCATTCATCGCCTTTTGGAGCGTATTCGCGCCCCTTGATGTAGGCGAAGGTGGTTTCGTCGGGCGCAATCATGCCACCGCGTGCGCCCATCTCTATCGACATGTTGCAAAGTGTCATGCGCCCTTCCATTGATAGGGAGCGAATGGCTTCGCCGGCATATTCAACGAAGTAGCCTGTGGCTCCTCCGGTGGTCATGCGCGAGATTATGTAAAGGGCTATGTCCTTGGCTGTCACTCCGTCGGATGGCCGGCCGTCTACTGTGATGCGCATTTTCTTAGGCTTGGGCTGTATGATGCACTGCGAGGCAAGCACCATCTCGACCTCGCTTGTGCCGATGCCGAAGGCCACGGCTCCGAGCGCGCCGTGGGTGGAGGTGTGGGAGTCGCCGCACACGAGTGTCTGGCCGGGGAGAGTAAGCCCGTTTTCCGGTCCGATGACGTGTATTATGCCGTTTTTGGGGTGCATCAGTCCGAAGAGAGTAAGCCCGAATTCGGACGCGTTGCGCAGGAGTGTGTCTACCTGGTTGCGCGATACCGGATCATTGATCGGCAGGTCCTGGCGCAAGGTAGGAATGTTGTGGTCGGGGGAGCATATGGTGCGTTCGGGACGCATCACGCGTATGCCGCGTCGGCGCAGCCCGTCGAAAGCCTGCGGGCTTGTCACCTCGTGGCAGTAATGGCGGTCGATATACAGCTGGTCGGGACCGTCGGGAATGTGGTTGACCACATGTGCGTCCCATATCTTGTCGAAAAGTGTCTTTGGCATGGCTATGTGCTATCTTACGAATTTGTTGATTGCGTCGATGAACGCTTCGGCACTTGCTGCGACGATATCGGTGTTGGCTGAGAATCCGTAGTAGGACACACCTTCGTGCTCCACTGTCATATGCACTTTGCCCACGTCGTTGCTCCCCTTGTTGATGGCCTGGATGAGGAACTCTTTCAGGAGCATCTTGCGGTGTATGATGTTCTTTATGGCAGAGATAGCGGCATCGACCGGACCGTTGCCTGAAGCGCATGCCTCGAATTTTTCTCCGGCTATGTCGAGCCCCACGCTCGCCACAGAGTGTACTTTCACGCCCGATGTGACCTGAAGGAAGTCGAGCTTGATGCGTGACGACGCTTTGCTGTGCTGCCCGGCTATCATCAGTACGTCGTCATCGTTGATTTCCTTCTTGCGGTCGGCGAGCTGGAGGAATGCCTCGTAGGCTTTGTCGAGCTGTTCGGAGGTGAGCTCGCATCCGAGCACATGGAGGCGGTGCTTGAGCGCGGCGCGTCCGCTGCGTGCGGTGAGCACGATGGAGTTTTCGTCGATCCCTACGTCCTTGGGGTCTATGATCTCGTAGCTTTCGCGGTTCTTGAGCACTCCGTCCTGATGTATTCCTGAGGAATGTGCGAAGGCGTTGCGGCCCACTATTGATTTGTTGGGCTGAACCGGCATGTTCATGAGGCTTGACACCATGCGGCTTATGCCTGTGATGCGTGTGGCATTGATGTCGGTGTCTATCCCGAGTTCCTTGTGGGAACGGAATGTCATCACCACCTCCTCGAGCGCGGTGTTGCCGGCGCGTTCGCCTATGCCGTTGATGGTTACTTCGGCCTGGCGTGCCCCGTTGAGTATGCCTGAGACAGTGTTGGCTGTGGCCATGCCGAGGTCGTTGTGGCAGTGAGTGGCTATGGTCACTCTGTCGATGCCGTCGACATGCTCCATGAGGTATTTTATTTTTGCCCCGAATTCCGCCGGGAGGCAGTAGCCTGTGGTGTCGGGGATGTTTATTACCGTCGCGCCTGCTTTGATTACGGCTTCGACGACACGTGCGAGGTACTCGTTGTCGGTGCGTCCGGCATCCTCGGCATAGAACTGTACATCCTCCACAAATTTTTTCGCATATGCCACGGCTGCCACCGCGCGCTGCAGTATCTCCTCGCGGTTGGAGTTGAATTTATATCTGATGTGCGGATCTGATGTGCCTATGCCTGTGTGTATGCGCGGGTGTTTGGCATACTTGAGTGCATCGGCTGCTACGCGTATGTCGTTTTCTACGGCTCGTGTCAGAGCGCATATGGTGGGCCATGTCACGGCCTTGGATATCTCTACTACCGAATTGAAGTCGCCCGGGCTTGATACCGGAAATCCTGCTTCGATGACGTCTACACCGAGGCTTTCGAGTGCTTTGGCTACTTCGATTTTCTCTACGGTGTTCAGCTGGCATCCGGGCACCTGTTCCCCGTCACGGAGGGTGGTGTCAAAAATGTATAGTTTGTCGCTCATAAGCTAAAATTTTACCTATTGGAGCACAAAGATACTGATTATTTATATATTTTGCCAATTTACTTTAAATTTTTAACTTATAATGCAATTTTATTTAATGTAATAAAATGCAGCACCGCCGCGCATGGATCTGTCCATGTGCGGCGGTGCATGTGGTATGGAATATCCGGCTGGATTCTGTGCCGTTAATCCTGATTGAGGTTGACGCGCTTGAAGTCAACGACTACAAGTCCCTTCTTCGAGTTGTCGAGGAACTGGCCTACGGTGAGCTTGCTGTCCTGGACATATTCCTGCTCCATGAGGCATGATTCCTTGAAGAACTTGTTGAGACGTCCGTTGGCGATGTTCTGGATCATAGCCTCGGGGAGGTTTGCGGCCTTGGCCTCGGCTGTGGTCTTGATGATCTCGCGGCCCTTGGCGGCTTCCTCTTCGGTGATCCATCCCTTTGAGATGTTGGACTCGATGTGGTCCTCGCTGTCGAAGTGGTTGGGGTTGAGGCCTGCTTTCTTGAGGGCTGCCTCAACAGCCTTGCGCACCTGCTCCTGCTTGGTCTTCTCGATAGCCACGCTGATCTCGGCGTCGATGGTTGCCTGGGGAACATCGTTGCGGGATACAGCTACGGGGTTCATGGATGCTATCTGCATGCACACCTCGCGGCCTATCTGCGGATCGACACCTTCGAGGTTGAACCCTACGATGGCGGCGAGCTTGTTGTTGAAGTGGTTGTAGGCGGCTGTTGTGGGAGCTTCTACTATAGCGTATGCTCCTATCTCGGTCTTCTCGCCGGTCTTGCCGCTCTCCTCGGTGATGAGGTCGGCCACGGTCTGTCCGTCCACTGTGAATGCCTTGAGCTCTTCAACAGTCTTGAACTTGTTGGCCATCACGAGATCCATGAGCTTGTTGGCGAGGGCTACGAAGCCTGCGTTCTTTGCCACGAAGTCTGTCTCGCAGTTGAGAGCGAGCACGGCTGCGAAGTTTCCGTCGTTCCTGGCTATGACTACGCCTTCGGAAGCCTGGCGGTCTTCGCGCTTGGCTGCCACTGCCTGACCCTTCTTGCGGAGGATCTCAACGGCAGCCTCGATGTCGCCGTTGGTTTCGGCGAGGGCTTTCTTGCAGTCCATCAGGCCGGCACTGGTAAGGTTGCGCAGCTTGGTGATTTCTGCCATTGTAACTGCCATAATTATATGTTGTTTTGGTAGTTTTAATAATAGTGTGTGATTGTTATCTGCGGAGTTGTCCCGTATGGACTGTGGCGGGATTACTCTGCGGCCTCAGCCTCGGGAGCCTCAACTGCTGCTACAGCTTCTTCCTCGGCGGGAGCTTCTGCTGTCTCGGCGTGGCGGCTTACGCGACGGCGTGATCCTTCACGGCGGGGAGCGGGTGTCTCACCGTTCTCTGCTGATGCCTTTTCGTCGGCTTTCTCTACCTTGCGCTCTGCGAGACCTTCGTTTATGGCGTCGCATACAGTGGAGAGGATAAGCTCGATCGACTTGGATGCGTCATCGTTGGCGGGGATTACGTAGTCCACGTCGTTGGGGTTGGAGTTGGTGTCGACGATAGCGAACACGGGTATGCCGAGGCGGTTGGCTTCTGCTACAGCGATGTGCTCCTTGGCAACGTCTACTACGAAGAGTGCCGATGGGAGACGGTTGAGGTCAGCGATTGATCCGAGGTTCTTCTCGAGTTTTGCGCGCTGGCGTGTGATCTGAAGCTTCTCGCGCTTTGAGAGATTGTCGAATGTGCCGTCCTTTGCCATCTTGTCGATGGATGCCATCTTCTTCACAGCCTTGCGGATGGTGGGGAAGTTGGTGAGCATGCCGCCGGGCCAGCGTTCGATTACGTAGGGCATACCTACGCTCTGGGCTTTTTCAGCGAGTATTTCCTTTGCCTGCTTCTTGGTGGCAACGAAGAGGACCTTCTTGCCGCTCTTGGCGAAGTTGCGGAGCACGTTGGCTGCGTCTTCAAGCTTGGCCTGGGTCTTATAGAGGTCGATGATGTGGATACCGTTGCGCTCCATGAAGATGTAAGGAGCCATTGCAGGATTCCATTTTCTTTT
>CAJURI010000020.1 GCA_910588795.1 uncultured Duncaniella sp.
TGCACCATTACTCCCGGACTAAATCAATTTTGGGTGACCCATTGTCAAAGTCAGGGCCGGGGCGGACCACTGAAAATCAGCGGCTCCTATACAGGATATTCCGGCCAGAAAAACCAAGATCGAGGCGATATATCTTTTCATGATGCAATCACGTTAGTGCATTATTTTTTCATATTCCAGTAAACCACATAGCGGTGTCGGTGCGCGTCGTAGAGCGGTAAGATATCCCGTCCGTCAGGTGTCTTGAAATTCAGCCCCCTCCCCACTCTTGTTATATGGGCCGACGGATTCTCGGGATCGATCTTCAAAGTGAAATCAAGCCCTTCCGGTATATGATAATCGTAGGTGTAGTAATCATTGCGCACGGTTGGATCAGAGAAAGGCGCGTGACCTGGCATCCCCTCCGTGCCCATATCGCCTGCAAGGACTATCGGTCCATAGAGTAGTGCGGCACGCGAGGGATCGTCGGGAGTTGCCTCAGTGCGCATGCTCATCGGATAAGTCACCTCTACGCGATCACCCTTTTTCCATTTTCTTTCGATGCCGATGTATGACGACGGCTTACCTTTGACCGAAACTTTGCGGCCGTTGACTTTCACGGTTGGTTTGCCGCTCCATTCGGGATAGCGGAGCGAGAGCCTCATGGCCTCGGAAGGAGCTTCCTCGACAGTCAGCACTGTGGTCTCTTCCTCGGGAAAACGTGTCGACTGGCTCAGGACAAGCCCCTTTTCTTTCCACGTCAGACGCGAGGGGATGAACAGGTTGACAAACAGTTCATTGTCACCGTGATAATAGATGGCTTCGGCATATTTGGCATGGCTTTCAAATCCGCTTCCCACGCAGCACCAGAATGACTGTTCCGGAGTGGAATAGACCTTGTAGGCACCGCTCAGGAGTGGGAGGAAATAGCATACCATGCCCGACTCGGGATCCTGTTGGGCAAGAATATGGTTGTATAGTGCGCGCTCATAGTAATCGGCCACACGTGCAGAGGCATCGTAACAGAACAGATGGCGTGAAAGTTTGAGCATATTGTATGTGCAACAGGTCTCGCCGGTGTATCCGTTAATGAATTCCGAGAACTTTGCCGGATCGAAATAGTGTTCCTTCTGCGAGCTTGAGCCGGTCACGAACGAATGCTTGTCAATCATCTCGTTCCAGAAATTTTCAGCGATCCCATGGCTTACATCGTCACAGTTCAGCTCATAGTTGCGTGCCTCTCCGATCACTTTGGGGATGAAAGTGTTGGTGTGTTTTGTCCCCATGTCGAAATTGCCCTCGCGCAAGGGGTCAATGACATCGTTGTGGTAAAAGTAGGTGGCAAGTTCCTGGAATCGTTTGTCGCCGGTGACGGCATAGAGATTATAGAAAGCTTCGTTGATGCCACCGAACTCGTTGCGCAGCATCAGTCTGCGTGTTTCCTCGGGCTGATGTATCAGCTTCTTGTATGCCCAGTCGCCCATTTTTGTGACGACTTCGAGAGCCTTGGCGTTGTCGGAGTAAAGATACTGGTCTATGAGTCCGGAGAACAGTTTGTGTAGTGTGTACCACGGTGCCCACACGCTTTTTCCGCGCAGATTGCGGTTGATAAGTTCTTCGGGATATGCGCTGAGATATCCTGAAGGTCCGAGCGCGGCCTGGACTTCAGCCAGGGCGTCGACAATACTGTCACCTTTGAGCTTGAATATCTCTGCGCCTGTCGCGGCATACATAAGCCCGTAGGCCGACAGGAGATGCCCGGTGGTGTGGCCGCGCAGATCACAGTCGAGCGATTCCCAGCCTCCATACTTTCTGATGCTCTCATAACCGCCCTCGACTCCGGCGTACACTCCGGCGTTGTTGCGGAAACTGTGGACAAGTCTGTTAACATCAATCGATGTCATCCACACGGAATCACGCATGAGGTTGTCATGAACGCGTCCCGGCAGTAGCCTGACGTCTTTAAGGTCAAAGCTCAGAGCCTCGCACGGCACTTCGTCCCTGACTTTCATTTTTCCGTTGTGCTGTCCTGGGTAAATGGATTGTGCTGACACCGTGGCTACCAGCGCAGTCGACAATAAAAGGGTTGTTATAAGGTTTTTCATAAGTCAGTTAACTTTTATGGAGCCGCCGTTAAGCCGGCTCCATAAAATATTACGTAAGTTGCGTCTCAAACACTCAATGATGAATGGAGCGGATCACTTGTTGTCGCGGTATTTCACTCTGATGAGCCGGCCCTCACTGCTAAACGGGCGTTTGACTCCGTTCACGTTCAGTTCTGTGGGAGCTGCCCTGAATGCAAAGTTGACACGGGGCTGGCCACATACCTGAAGATCAAGTTTCCTGTCCTTAGGACGGGCTGTCAGGTTGAGTTTCGACAGAGATGCGAAATATACATCGGAACCTTTGCGAAGAGAACTGCCGTGACCGATAAAGATCTCATCGGGATTAAAGGGATCGCCTCCTTCAGCATAGCTGACGGCAAACATATAGGCGTCTGTTGTCCAGCCGTCGGCCTCGATCCATGAATTCATGTGCATCAGACGCCCGTCGGCGAGCTGATTGATATAGAGATCGGTGACCTTACCGTTGTTTCTGATGCGCAGACCTATCCAGTCCTTCCCTTCGCGACGTTCCATGACGGGAAGCTCCTTCTGGTTCACGCTGTCTTTCAGGATTATGGCTGTCACACCCTTGACCTGATCGGTCGTGGCCGGAAGGTGGAATGACCAGTAAGTCTCAGTGCCTTTCAGATCCTCGGTGGGGCCTTCATGTGTCTCCCAATAGAGATCTTCGGGATAGTCATGCACGAAATTGCTGTAGGCGAGCGGACGCGGATAGAGCGGG
Source organism: uncultured Duncaniella sp. (assembly GCA_910588795.1). Taxonomy (GTDB): domain Bacteria; phylum Bacteroidota; class Bacteroidia; order Bacteroidales; family Muribaculaceae; genus Duncaniella. The sequence goes on from CAJURI010000020.1 coordinate 2,827, forward strand.
CGAATGAGTGCCGACGAGTTGCCGTTGGTGATCTCAAGGTCGTAGCCGCGTTTCACGGCCTCGCCGCCGGGATGCCACAGCCACTCGAATTTGCCGGGCTGATGGCTGTGGAGGTCGTCGATCACATAGATGACGTTGTCAATCCAAAGGAAATGACGGAAGTTGCGGTCAAGGAGATGGCTCATGGGGCCGGTGCCGTCGGCAAGCACATATTTTATGTTGCCTCCATCGAGCAGGTTGCTCATGCTGCCCGGGAGCATCGAACCGTGATACTGCTGATATGTGGGCTGCCCCTGTCCGTTGAAGCGCACCACATTGTGGGCTTCGCTCTGAAAGAAGTATTTGCGGTACTCGGGCTTGCCGTAGCTGCAGTTGCCGGCATCTTTTATTATGTCCACACCTTTGTGGAAGAGAATGAGTGAATTTGCATCGGCGTGAGAGTGGTTCCATGTCATACCTGACTTTACGGCGAGCATGGTGGCGTCCTTGTCCCATGAATCGCGCATCGTCGCCCAGCCGAAATCTTTCCAAAGCCGGCTTGTGGGAAGCGGAGGTGTGGATGGTGCATTCCTCAGGTCGGGGGTGTAGAGCAGCCCCATGGGGAACCGGTACGGCAACCCTTCGCGGAATTGCTGCTGATCTATCTGAGAGCCATACCATAATGTTTCGGGATTATTCGCGCCCATGGCATAGGCCGGGTATATGGCGCGCTCGCCGGTGACGTTTTTATGGCTGTCGCCGAAGTTGATGCTGTAGAGCATCCCTGTGCGCGGATATGACACATGGCAGAAAAACGATGCGAGACGGTCCATCTCCGGGATCTCCTCGAGTTTTGCGCCCGGATGGGTGTTGAGCCATGCGAGGCGCAGGAACATGGCCTCGCTCACGCCGAAGGAAGCGTAGTTGATGCTCTCATACATGCCGCCGTCGCGGTCGAAGGTCTTGGGCTTGTGCTGAATCACATCGCCGGCGAAGTCAAACCATTCGGGGATCGACTCTACAGCTTTCTCTACCTGTGCCTCCATGCCCGGAAGCTCGTTGCTGAGTGAAAGCCCGAGTATCGCGCCCATGCTCACGCATGCGGTCCACCAGTTGTGGCCCATGGAGTTGAGCGAATGTATGCGGGTGGGTTCGTTCAGCCAGTCGCCGAGCAGAGGCTCGACCATAAGACGATATGAGGCATCGGCTATTTCCTTGCGCTCCGCAGGGGTAAGGTAATCATATATAGCATCATAACCCATAGCTACTTGAAAAGCTTTATGCGCCATTTGAAGCTCACTTCTCCAAGCCGGCTTACGGGCAAGCATCTCACGATCGCCATATCCCTTTGACTTGGATAAGCCAAGCAGCACTTCACGGACTTTAGCGGCATATTTCTTATCGCCTGTCATAATAAATGCCAAGGCGGGATATTCAAGCATTCTCACATCATTTTTGCCAAGCTGCCGGTCAGCTTCGGCGACTATTGATTCCCAACCATGGGCAATCACGCTGTCACTTTTGGCCGCCTTTCGTGCAGATTCGACACGCTCAGGGGTGAAAAGAAGGCTCGGATGTTTGATTTTAGCCTCTGAACTTATGATTCCGGCAATGGCCGCCAACAGGATCAGTACGGTCTTTCGTATCATTTTTATATTCTGTTATTTGAAAGTTACATTGTTGACATGTTCACCTATGAAGATTCGTGCCATGTCGCCGGTCTTGTACCATTTGGGCTTGCCGGGCATGTCATCGGAGATCCTTACACCGTTGATAACGAGATTGTCGAACGTGATATTGCTTACCTTGCGATCCTCGTTGTAGCCGGCGATGATCGACATCTCCTCGCCGGTGCCATTGTATGTTATATCCTTGAAGAGGACATTGTCGACACATGTGCCGGGGGCGGCGCAGTATTTCTTGTTGAAGAATATGCGTATGTTGAACAGCTGCCCCTGGCGGAAATCCTCGACACGTATGTTGTCGAAGGTTATGTCGCGCACCACATTGTTGTCGCCGCAGCTTATGCCGAAGCATCCCTGATAGTCGATCTGCTTTTCGGCATGGTCGAGTATGTCGATGTTGCGGTAGGTTATGTCGCATATGGTGTCGGCCGGAGCGTCGGGCCCTATCTCTTTCGCGCTTCCGTGAAGTCCTATCATTATGGGGTGGGCCACGTCGGCCCACAGGGTGGAATTTTCCATTGTGATGTTGCGGCATCCCCCCTTGAATCCTTTGCGTGTGGCGTAGACGGTGGAGCAGTCATCGCTGTTGCGGCAGAACACCCCGTCATAGCTGACGTTGTTGCTTGCAAATACGTTCATGCCGTCGCCCCAGCCGTAGGAGCTTATGGATTTCACATTGGCGATGCGCACTGAGTCACTCTCCCCGACAGGGATCTGCGTTACGATTACGCCTTCAGCCTCGATATTTTTAGAACGCTTGATATAGATTCCCTCGCCGCGGCCCTTGGGGTGGATTTCGCCACGGCCGAAAAAGCGTACATTGCTCACGCTGTCGGTAACGAGCTGGCCAACGACCCGCGCTCCGCCGTCGACATAGACGGTGGTGTTTGACGGGATGTTCATATATCCTCCGGGTATTTCATGGAGGCCGGGGGCGAAGTATATCAGATCCTTATGTTTTTTCAGATTACGAAGCACCTTGTCCGACGGACGGTTGCGGTCGATCGGATTGGCGAAAAGGTGCAGATTGTGGAATATGTCGCCGTTGACCTCCACCGAGAGATTGCGGGAGGAGGAGAGTGAGAAGGTCAGAGTGTCTCCGCTGACCGCCGGAGTGATATCATAGGAGAGAGGCCGCACGCGCGCTTCCCTGACGGGCTCGCGGCGGGATATTATACGCACGTCCACATCGCCGCTGAAGTCGAAATAGGCCATGGATGCTGTCTCGACATTGTGTTTTGCCCCTCTCACCTCGTCGACTTTGACGGGATACACGACCACGGGACTCCACTTGCCGTCACCGCTTTGGCTGACTTCGACGGTGAAATCGTCGGAGGTCTCAACCCCCTGTCCGGCCGGGTAGGTCACAAGTTCGGCCCTCAGGGAGGGGACGGTTACTGACAATAACAGCAGAAATAAGACGCGTTGCATGATAATGACGTGGTGAATTACTGAAGAATTATAAAATTGCGTGGCGGAACCGTTGTTGAAGCCGGCTTCCGCCACGCAAAGTTAGAGGTTTTTAAATAACCGTTTAATTATAATACGGATGAGTTGAGTTCTTTACTCAATCAATTCCGGAGTGTCATTGGCGGTACATCATGAGGGTCCCCCAGCCGAGCTGGTCGAAGGCTCCTGATGTGGTCCCGTAGCGTGATGTCCCGTCAGGTCCACCTTCAGGGCGCATCTTGTCAGCGGCCATTTTTGCGTACTTGTATCCGCTTGACAGTCCCTTGACTTTTGCGTAATGGTTGAGTATTATCTCCCATCCTGTGCGCAGATTGCCTCGGGCGTTGTCTTCGGCCATGGCGGTGTGATGCTGACCGTGATTTTTGTCGCGGCATGAGCAGTCCTCGCAGTAGGAGTATTCCTTGAACGGGACACGGTCAGCATTTATCAGCCATAGACCTTGGGCGTTGGCCTGGTCAGATCCCTGGCGGAGGTTGCACAGGGCAACGTATTCAGCCATTTTCAGGATTGCGTTGTCATTGGCGGCGAAGAAGTCGAGCTGAGGCACCTCAGGGTTGCTCTGTGATAGAGTGTAGGCTATCTGGCAGAGGTTGGCGGTCACGGCGGCCGACATCTGTGCGTGTCCCTGGTCGCGTCCGCTTTCCTGGTTCTGACCCAGGGTTTCGCCCGAGCCGAGGGGATCTGTGTGGAATGCCTGGATTAGGTTCTCGATACATCCGTTACCGTTGCCGCTGTAGAAGTAGTTGACAACATAGTTGACCATGTCGTCATCCTCGGTGAGGATGCCTATCGACAGGTAGGAGCACATGTTCACAAGATCCCAGTTTGACCAGTAGTGGTCGTCGCAGGTCCCGGCGTGGGTAGTCATGAAAGTGTAGTTCTTGGAGGCGAACACATTCTTCATCCATGTCTTGAAGGCGTCGAATTCGGATGTTGTCCAGCCTGAGTAGTCACGCAGGATCTCTCCGGCATTGGCGAATGTGTAGCCTTGCGCGCCTGCCGCAAGCACCTGGTTCTGGTCATTGGATGTTATGCCTTTGCATACGCGCACCCAGTCGTTCAGCACCTTCACGGCAGTGGCGGCATATCCGTCGTCGCCGGTAAGTTTCCAGAGAAGTGCCATCTGATATGCGGCGGCAGCATCGCGCATGGCGACTGCATAGTTCTCCTTGTTGTCGGGTGTGATGCCGGTGGCGTCGCCGCGTACTATCCATTCGAGAGGGGAGGCTGTGTAGCTCTTTGCGGTGTATGCGCTGTTCTTGAGAGTCTGCAGCTCGGCTGTGACTTCAGCCGGGGCTGTCCCGTTGTCGAGAGCGGTCTTTACGCGGGTGAAGTCGGCCTGGCTCCACATGGCGCAGGGATGGGGATAAGAGTAGACAGCCTCTACAGTAGTGGACTTGTCAGGCAAAGTCAGATCTACCACTCCGTACTTGTTCTCCTGGCATGCTGTGCCGATGAGCCAGCATGCGGAGATGAGAGCCGGTGCTATTATGTTGAATTTCATTTTGAATATTCGGTATTGGAGATTAGACGGGAATTATTTTATCTGTTGGAATGTGAGGCCTTCCACATCGGTGATGTACTTGTTCATGTCCTCGATGGACTTGAATGTCTGTACCCAGTACACATTGTAAGTCACCTGGGTGGAGAGGGGGGCTATGTCGGCATACTTGAACTGCAGAGTGGAGAACTCGGCAACCGATGTTGTCGGCAGCGTGCCGCCTGTGGCCCATTTCTGTGTCGAAAGATCGTAGATGAACACATGCGATCCGTCGGAGCACTTGTAGTCGTGCAGCCACTTGTTGTTGTTGCCGTCAAGGCCTCCGGCGTATTTGGTGCCGTTGCAGTTGCCTGATGCATCCAGTGTGATGTTGCGGGCCGTCACTTCAGTGAGATCGTCCTTAAGGTCGTTCATCCTTATGGCGAATATCGGGTATTCTCCGGCATGGAGCCAAGTCTTTGCATCCCAGCTTCTGAAGTCGGCGCGCTGCTTGGTGGCATTCTGGGCATAGGTCGTCACTGTGAGATATCCGTCATGCCATACGTGTGATGTCGATGTGCCGTTGCCGCTCTGCTTGGCATTGGACCATGAATAGTGGTCGGGATTGTGGAAGAGCTCACGGAGCAAACCGGCGGGCATTGACATGTCGATCGAGTGGCTGCTGCCGTCGGGGCAGGTTGCGGTGATGGTGAAGTCGCCGAAGTTGCCTGCGGTGTTGAATTTCACGACGCCGTTCTCCACGGTGGCTATGTCCTCGTTGGAGCTTGTCCATGTGATGAGGCTGAGTGTGCATTCCTCGGGTACGGTGGTGAATTTGAGGCTTACGGACTTTTCGTTGATGGCGCACAGGTAGCCTGAATTCTTGGAGAACTGCTGGTCGATGGTGACCTTCTCGGGTGTGACGATCTTCCTTACGGAGATCTCTTTTGACGCGGTGATGCCTGATCCGTCAATAGCTGTGGCGGTCACGGTGACTTTTGACAGTATGGCATTGTTTTCTACGCCTGTGAGTACGCCGTTGGCGTCGATTGTCGCCACTGCTGGATCGGATGTCGACCAGTCTACAGTCCTGTAGGTGGCGTCGGCCGGAAGGATCTGTGCCGAGAACTTAAGGGTCTCGCCTACGTAGACCTCATCCTTGTCGGATGTCAGGCTGATCTCTGTGGCGGCTTTCAGGGTGTTGCTCACGGCTACTTTGATGGTCGAGCTGATGCCGGCCGCGCTGTGGGAGGGGTCGGGAGCCACCTGTATCATGGTGTATCCGAGTCCGTCGCCCGACACGGCCTTGATGTTGCCGTCCTGGTCCACAGTGGCCACTTCCGGATTGGAGGAAGTCCACTTGACATTTTTGGATGTGGCGTCGTCGGGGAGCACCGTACATGCGAGCGACACGCTTTCTCCGGCTATGAGAGGCAGGGTGCTTGCACCGTTCTCGTCAGTATATATGAGTTTCTGAAACTCGGCCGGGATGGAGAGCTCCACCTTGCCGGGATAGTAGACGGACTGGAGCGTCTTGAAGTCTTCGTCGTCCGAGCAGGAGGCGAGAGCGAGTGCGCCGCCAATCAGCATCATTCCATATATGTATTTTAGTTTCATGTTGTTAGTCGGTTGTTGTCATTGATGAAATTAGGATATTACCATTCGGGGTTCTGTCCGAGCTGGGGGTTGAGCTGACGCTGGTCGGAGGGGAGCGGGTAGAGATAGAGCTTCTTGCCTGTCTTCCATGCTCCGCGGTCGTTATACATCACGAGCCGTCCGTCGGCATTGAGCTTGCCGTTGGCTGCCGCCCAGTTGGATTCGAACCATGTGCCTCTTACCTTCACGCCGAGTTGATCCTGCGACATCTCTTCGGATGCGGTGGCCCAGCGTTTGAGGTCGTCTATGCGGAATCCTTCGAGGAAGAGCTCGATGGTGCGCTCGCGGCGTATCTCCTCGCGCATGGACAGTCCGTGTGTGTTGGCGAAGGTGTTGGACAGTTTGGGCATATTGGGGTTGATCCTGTTGCGCACGAGATTGAGCGATATGTTCAGGTCTTGGTCAGATATCTGATTGTCAAGCTCAAATGCGGCCTCGGCATAGTTGAGGAGGACTTCGGCGTAACGTATCACCGGGAAGTCATAGCTTTCGAAGTAATCCTCGACCTCACGTTCGGACGCCCATTTGTAGAGATGGTAGCCTGATCCGCCCACGGCATTTGCGGTGAAAGCCTTTTCGCCTTCTTCGTCGGTCTCGTTCCATGCGGTGCGCCAGCGGCTGTCATTGTCCCAGTACTTTGTGCCGTGCTTAAGGAGAATGTTGCACATGCGGGCGTCACGGTTCATGTACTCCGATGTGGGCTGGGAGTAGCCCTGAAAGCGTGCCGACTTGTCGATAGGCAGACCGTCGTCGCAGAGGAACATGTCGGCGAGTTTGGCTGTGCCCATTATCACGTCGCCCGAGGTGAGGAGGGCATGGGTGATGTTCTGGGCGAACTTGTCGCCGAGACGGCGGCGGTGAGAGAGGATGTACTCTTTGTTGTCCTTTTTGGTGAGGCCGGCGGGGTTGCACTGCACGTCTTCAAGGATGAACATGTAGCGGTAGCTCTGGTTGCCGAGCACCGGGCTGTAGAAGAGCTCGAAGTTGTTGTTGTCGATCACCTTCTTTGCCGCGTCACGGGCCTCGGTGAGGAGCTTTGCCGCACGCTGGTCGGTAGAAACGCTTGTGGGACCGCCGTTGTGGAATTTCTGCCAGGTGCCTTCGTAGAGCGCGATGCGTGACAGCATGGCCCATGCGGCGTCGGCGCATAGCAGACCTTCCTTGGTGGCTGTGGGTGGAAGCCCGCCGGCAGCTTCCCTGAGGTCCTTTATGCACTGGTCGATCACTGTGCCGCGGTCATCGCGGGGACCGTAGAGCTTTTCGGAGTCGATGTCGAGCGGTTCGGTGAGAAGTATCACGTCGCCGTATCTCTGTACAAGCTCGAAGTGGCAGTAGGCACGGAAGAATTTTGCTTCAGCCACAGGTACCTTTATGGCTTCCTGATTGCCGAATGCGGCAGCATTCTTGAGCAGAAGGTTGGTGTAGTATATGCGCTTGTAGAAGGCGTTGTAATTGTCCTTGTCGCTTGCCGGAGCCACGTTTGTGCCCTGGCTGTAGGGGTTGACCGTGCGTGAGCACAGCAGGTCGCTGCGGTATTCGCTGTGGGGATTGTCGTTGGCGAACCGTCCCAGGTCGGCTGTCCAGCCGTAGAACTGGTTGGCGAAGAGCTGGAAATTCTCGGCAGAGTCCCACACCATATTGTCGCCCATCTCGGCTTTTGGCTCGAGATCCATGCAGGATGTGGATGCGAGCGCAAGTGCGGCTGCCGCTATATATTTGATCAGTTTCATATTGGAGAATCCTTGTTTGATGGTTTAGAAAGTGAGGTTTAGGCCGAATGTCCAGTTGCGTGTGAACGGGTAGCGTCCTGTGCCGCTGGCATCGCGTTTTGCTTCAGGGTCCCATCCGTCCTTGAGTTTGGTCGACTCCCAAAGGTCCTCGCCTGACACGTAGATGCGAGCGTTGGAGAGCAGATGGGTCTTCTTCATCAGAGCCGATGGGAAAGTGTAGCCCACGGTGACATTTTTCAGGCGTATGTAACGTCCGTCCTGGGCGGTGAGCGACGATGCCTGATAGTTGTATTTGTTTATGTCGCTCTGATTGGTGTAGGGCGCGTAGTAGGCATCGGGATTGTCGGTGCTCCATGTGTTCCCTATCGAGGCGGTCGAGGTGTTGGTGTATATACCATTGAAGGGGACTGTGGTGTTGTCGATGTTTCGGTATATGAAGCGGTTGGCTGCTCCCTGGAACACTACGTTCACGTCAAGTCCTTTCCAGTTGATTCCTGCGTTGAATGAATAGGATATCTCCGGGATGTCGGAACCGAGGAATATGAAGTCCTTCTCGTCGAGCACGCCGTCGCCGTTCTCGTCGCAGAACATGTTGTCACCCACGCGGAGGGTTGAGGGCATGCCTATGCCGTTTTTGGGATAGTATTTCTCGATGTAAGCGTTCAGCTGCTCCTCATTCTGGATCTTGCCTCCGTAGCGCATGCCGAATATCGAGTTGAGGGGGTAGCCCTGCTGTGTGGATGTGTATCCGCTTTTGAGCACATTGGTGCCTCCGTAGTCGACGAGCCGGTTGCGGGTGAACGTCAGTGTGCCTCCTATGTTGTAGTTGAGGCTGCCTATGCGTCCGTTGTAGGTTACCTGGCCCTCATAGCCCCAGTCCTTGAATTTTCCGACATTCGCTTTCGGCGCGTCGTCACCGAGAGTGGCCGGGAATGTGATGGATACGAGCATGTTGTCGTTGTGCTTCTCGAAGTAATCGAGGCTTCCGTTGATCGAGCCGTTGAGCAGGCTGAAGTCGAGACCCACGTTGAAGGTCTTTATGCGTTCCCATGAGCGGGAGTTGGAGGCGAACACGCCGTTGGTGGCAATGTAGCTGAGCAGGTCGCCGCCGATGTATGCGCCCTTGTTGGAGGTGAGGTTGTACAGCTGGACTCCGTCGTAGTTGGATATGCCGCTCTGGTTGCCCATCTCGGCGTATGATCCGCGCACTTTCAGGTTGGTGAGCCAGGATATGTCGCGCAGGAATGCCTCCTGGGATATGCGCCATCCTCCCGACACTCCGTAGAAGAATTCCCAGCGGTTGTCGCTTTTGAACTTCGAGCTTCCGTCGTAGCGTCCGTTGACTTCGAGGAGGTAGCGTCCGTCATAATCGTAGTTGGCACGGAAGAAGTAAGAGAGATTGGACACCTGCCAGCGTTCGGCGAGTGGCTTTTTGTTGCCGTCGATATTGTTGATGGATATCGATCCTGAACCGTTGGGAATCTCCAGTCCGGGCTGCGGCTCGAGAACGTTGACACCGAATTTGCGGTAATCCTTGAACTCATACTGCACGCCGACAGTCCCGCTCAGGCTGTGCTTGCCGAAATCATGATGTCCGTACAGATAGCCTGTGAGCGAATAGAAGTCGGTGCGGCTTGATGTGGACTGGCTGTAGGCCGTGCTCTTTGCCGGATCTGTGAGCACTTTGGTGTCGCCGGCGTAATTGTAGTAGTCCACGGCGTTCTTGTATGTGTCACGCCATGCGGCACTGGTGTTGTATCCGAGGTTGACATTTGCGTCGAGCCAGGGGAGGATTGTGGCGTTGAGGGTCTCTGAAATGTTCAGGGCTGACACGGTAAGTTTGTTGTCGCCGCCGTCACGCACCTTGGCTACGGGAGAGCCCCATGTGCCCCATGCGTAGTTCTTGCCGTTGGCTGATGTCAGCGGCAGACCGGGCATAGGGAGTGTGGACGAGAGAGCCGCGCCTACGAGAGTCGGCGCAACCTGCTCCTGCCTGTTGTAGGCTATCACTGATTCGAGCTTGACACGGTCGGAGAACTTGTACATGTTGTTGACGCGGAAGTTGTAACGCTGGTTGTTGTTCTTTCCGTACTGGAGTGTCGAGCCGTCGTACATGTATCCGAGCGATATGCGGTAGGTGTACTTGTCTTTGCCTCCCGATATTGACAGGTTGTGGTTGGTGGACCATGCGTCACCGAAAAGGCTTCCGAGCCAGTTGACATCGTCGGCGAACACGAAATCCTTTACATCGGTGAATGCCGATGAGCCGAAGGGGTTCGCGCTCGTGGACAGGTCGATGTAGCCTCCTGCATATGCCTGTGCCAGGGCTGCGTAAGCATACCATGGCGAGGATGTGTTGTTGTCGTTCTCAAGAGTGGTGCGCACACCTGCGGCCCACTGATGCAGATCCATCATTTCATGCTGCAGACCCGGTTTGCGCAGTGTTGCGGTGGCTGTGTAGTCGACCTTAGCCTTCCCCTCGGCACCCTTTTTGGTGGTGATGAGCACCACGCCGCCGGCGGCGCGGGATCCGTAGATGGCGGCCGAGCCGTCCTTAAGGAAGTTGATGGATTCGATGTCGGAAGAGTTGAGCAGCCTCATGTCGTTGACGCTTTCGGATGCGACACCGTCGATCACAATGAGGGGGTCGATGGAGTTGACCGAGCCGGCTCCGCGGAGCTTCATGCCCCAGCTCTCGTCGCCTGGCGCGGAGGAGCTTCGGGTTATCATTACGCCCGGCACTTGTCCCTGGAGTGCCTGCAGCGGGCTTGAAAGCGCGCCTTTGCTTTCGAATGCTTTAGAGTCGATGGCTGTGACCGCACCTGTGAGAGATTCCCTCTTCTGTGTGCCGTAGCCCACCACCACAACTTCTTCGAGCATGGCTGTGTCGTCAGCGAGAGTTATGACGAGATTGTCGGAGTTGACGGTCACTTCCTGTGTCTTGTAGCCTACGTAGCTGACCACGAGGGTTGCCCCCTTGTTGACATTGAGGGTGAATTTGCCGTCAATGTCGGTGGCGACACCGTTGGTGGTGCCTTTGACCATAACGCTTGCACCGATCAGGGGCTCACCTGTTGAGTCGAGCACCTCGCCGGTCACTGTGGCTGCCGCCGGTGTGACCTGGACAGCTGCCGGCGCGGCTTGCATGCCGATGGGGCTGAGCACCGTGAGACACGCTGCCATAGCCCCCCTATCAGCGAGTTACGCCATGGATAGATTTTAAGATTACTGTTAAGCATAGTTTAGAATGATATTATGTATTTGCTGTTATCAAGTATCGGATGTGTCAGGCTATGGCACTCATGTAGGAGCGAATGTCGCTGCGGCCGAGGCGGAGGTGATTCTCCACGGTGCGCGCTGACAGCGACAGGCGTTCGGATATGTCGCTCACAGGCATGTCGTCGTAACGGCTCATCACATATATAATACGTCTCATCCTTGGCATGCACTCAACGCGCCGGTGCTCGATCTCTGCGAGGTCGCGCGCCTCGATCTCGGAGTCGAGGCTGTAGGCATAGCGGCCGGCCTCGGTCTCGGTAAGCGTGGAAATGGTCTCCTCACGGTGCTCGGTGACGTGGCGGCTGTGGCGCAGATAGTCATAGACGATGTTGCGTGCTATGCGGTGAAGAAGTGTCGCGATGGTGGCGGGGTTAAGTTCCATGCGGTATTCAAGGAGACGCATCCACACGTTCTGGGTCAGGTCCTCCGCATCGTCGGTGTTGCCGATGCTTGCGGCGATGTAGCGGAGTATCCGGTCGCGGTGGGTGAGGTAGCTTTGTGTTATCAGCTCCTCATTCTGCATCCTTACGTTTTTCATGACAGTGAGATTGAAATGAATGATTCGGAATGGGAACGTCATGGCGTTCGGATGCAAAATTATATGCAATCCATGAGCCTCCAAAACTTTTTCATTGCCCTTTCATCTCAATACTTTTTTCAATACATCATACAATATAACCCATTAGTCTTTAAATATTTAAAAATTTGATACAGGTAGTCTCACAATTATTTGAGACTCTTGAGGTATTCGGCAGGGGTGGTGCCTTTGAACTTCTTGAAGTATCGGAAGAAGCTTGCGCGCGAGCTGAACCCGCACTTGTCGCTCATGGCACTTATTGTATATTTCACAAGATTCGGGTCGCGTGAGAGCATTTCGCAGAATGCCTTGACGCGGTATTCGTTCACGTAGTCGTAGTAGTTGGAGCGCAGGTGCTGGTTGAATAGATAGGAGAGTGCGTGTGGGGTGGCTCCGATCATTGCTGCGAGGTCGGCACTCTTGAGGTCGGGGTTGGTGTAGGGGCGTTCGGCTTTCATGAGCGTGTCGAGTTTGCGCAGTAGCCGCCGGCATTCTTCATCGCTGACGCGTGTAGTGCGGTACTTCATATCGGTGTCCGCCGGTTGCGCCGCCGCTCCGCTGTCGGGGCCGTCGCCGTTGTCGGCGGTGTAGTATGATGTCTCGGAGCGTCGGTGACGTATGTACATGTAGACCGCGGCTCCGGCGGCCATGGCGGCTATTGCCATCAGTGCCCACTCGAATGTGGTGAAGACGTGGGATATCCTCACGGAGAGGCAGCTTTCGGTGGATGGCGCGCCTGCCTGACGCACCTTGAAGGTGTAGCGTCCTGCCGGGATGTCGTAGAATGTGGCTGCTGCGTCGCCGCTTACGAGAGTCCATCCGTCGTCGTATCCTTCGAGCATGTACTCGTATTTATGGTCCTCGATGAGGGAGTGGCACAGGTCGGAGAAGTGCACGGTGAAGGAGCGGCTGTCGGTGTCGAGCATCAGCACGGGGTGTCGCCTGGTGCCTGTCAGTGTGCCCGTGAGAGATCGCCCTCCGGATATTACGTCGGTGATTATGGGTGACGGCATGGCCTTGGTGTCGGCCTTGAAGCGTGCGTAGTCGAGGTGCACGAGTCCTTCGGCACATCCCATCCAGAGGTCGCCGATGTTGTCGCGTATGGGCGGACAGAAGGTGAATACCGGTGAGGGGAGTCCGTCGGAGCGTGAGAAGTGGCGCATCTCTTCGTGCCGGTCATAGCGCATGAGTCCGTCGTCGGTGCCTATCCAGAGGCATGAGTCGGCATCTTCGGTGATGAATGTCACCGTCGGGGCGCGTGACCCCGACATGAGTGTCATGTATTCGAATCTTGACAGCTCGAGATTGCTTCGGAGCACTCTGCCTCGGTCGGGTACGAAATAGAGAGTGTGTTCGCTGTCCTCGTAGATGTCGCGTATCTTCTGGTTGTTGACGAATCCTTTTGGGAATCCGTCGATGCTCAGGCGTCCCCCTTCACGCATTACCGCCATGCCGTTTTCGGTGCAGAACCATCCGCGGCCTGCGCTGTCGAAGAATATTTCGTAGACATTCCCTTCGGGGAGGCGTGAGTTGGCATAGGTGTAGCTTTCACGCATTTTGTCTCCGCGAAACGAATATACTCCCATTGATGTCGCCACCCACATGTCGCCGTTGGGTCCGGTGGTTATGGCGAATATTGTCGCATGGGAGAACGCGGGTCCTACGGGATTGAATTTGCTCACCTTTAGAGATGATGCGTCGAAGGTGTACATTCCGCCTCCGTAGGTGCCTATGTAATATATCCCTTCGGCCGCGGAATAGTTTACGGCGAATATGATGTTGCTGCCGATGGCCGGAACGGAGAATGAGGCCGTGCGGCCGTTGTCACGGTTGAGGTAATAGAAGCCTTCGCGTGAGCCTACCACTATCTCCGGCCCGTTCATTGCCAGGGCGCGCACCGTCATTGAGGAGGTGTTGAAATAGGTGGAATAGGAGAATGTGTCGAATATCCTGTGGCTTGCGGGGGTGTAGTCCGCGCCTGACTGGTAGTATCCCACCCAGAGAAGTCCTTCGTTGTCGACCATGAGTGAGTAGACTGAATTGGAGCTGAGCCCTTCGCCCGGGGCCGCGAGACGGTCGTGCACAAGATGGTCGGTGATCATGCCTCGGCGCGGGGAGTAGAAGAATATGCCGTCGCCGTCGGTGGCGATGTTGAGTGTGCCGTCGGAGTTGGTGGACAGGGATGTGATGATGTTGCATCCGGCGTTTATAGGGTCGCCGTAGGAGCGCGAGGCAGTGTAGAAAGGTATGACGCCGTCGCCCCGGGTGCCTATGTATAGTGTGTCGCCCACCGACTCTATGTCAAGAAATTCGGTGTTGACAGCGGCATTTGGGTATTCGGTGAAGATGCGTTCCCCTATGTTGAGATACATGAGCGAGGAGCGAGATGTGAGCCACAGTCCGTCGGCCAGAGGATCGGAGTCGGGGTGCACGGAGTTGATCATGTTGTGGGGAGAGAGCATATCGCTTCTGGGCATGAACCGCTCCACATGACGCTCGTTGCCGGCTATGAGATACACGCCGCGGTCAGTGGCCGCGAAGAGCGTGTCGCCCTCGAAGAGCAGGTCGTGGACAGGGAAGCTGATCTGCTTCTGAGCGTATGGCTCCATGTCGTTGCTCCCGTAGGGGAGACGGTAGATCCCTTCGCCGTTCCCTATGTACACTGTGCCGTGGGGGTCGGATGTGATGTCGTTTACCCTCTTGAGATTGATCCTGTCGCCCGGGATGGGGTAGGACTTTACTCTCACTCCGTCGTAGCGGTCGAGCGTCTGCCCTGTGCCGAGCCATACGTATCCGAGTGTGTCGCGGTGTATCACATTGACAAGCCGGTCCGACGTGGCGATCTGCTTGAATGTCTGGCCCGAGGCGTGGAGAACAGAGAGAACTATCAGTATGTGTAATGTAATGAACAGTCTGTGGTAAGCGTGTCTCATGGTGTGAGTGCGGGCCTCGTGGCAGCATTGCCCGGAGGCTTTGTTGCAAATATACGGATTATACCTCTTATTTAGCAAATTTTTAGTCGGGTGAATCATGGAATTTAACACATCGGCATGCGTGGTGTATACATGTCTTGCAGGTGTAGAACGGGTGAAGGGGAAGTAAAATCACAGCCCTGCCACACGGCAGGGCTGTGATGACGTTACCTGTTTTACCTTAGTATATAGATTAATTGTATCTTAGTGCTTGTTCAGAGATCTGCCTCAATGGACGGCCACTTTCTTGCCTCCTATGATGTATATTCCTTTGGCGAGCCCTGCGGTGGCATTTTCGCGAGGCACATTGGCCTTGATCAGCATTCCCTGAAGGTTGTAGACATTGACAATGGCGTTTTCTTCGCCGGCAAGGATATCCTCGATGCCGGTGGATGGATCGGTGTCGGTCAGGACAAGGTTGTCGCTGTCAGGTCTGAGGAAATAGCCCTGGTTGGTGAGACGGAACATGCCTGTGTCGGCGGTGCCGCTTACTATTGTCTGTCCGTTTTCAGGTGTGTAGCCGAGAGTGATCTCTATGGGCGATGTGGCTGTGAGCCCTTTTGCCGTGATAGTGTTGCTGGGAGCCTCTGTGATAATGTCAATGTTGTAATTTCCGGAGATGTTTAGTTTGGCATTGGAGGCGGTGCCGTTCTTTGTCTCGTGGCGAAGTATCACCGCGTAGTAGTCAAATCCGTTGGTGGATTCCTTTTTCTCTCCCTCATATGTGACATTTGTCAGATTGAGGTTGCGGCCCGGTTTGGCGTGAATGAGTGAGGCGTTTGTCTGGTTGTCGGTGGCAGTGCCGTTGCGGCCGGTGATTTTAACATTTGTCATGGTGACATGATTGTTGCCGGCTTCGATTTCCGCCTTGTTGTTCTTCTTGTCGTTACAGTTGAGAATTATGTTCTCAAGGGTAAGGTTGCCGCCGCTGGTCCCGAAAAACAGTGCGTTTTCGAAATTTCGTGTTATAGTGATGTTCTCGCCGTCCCCTTTTATGACCATGTTCTTTTTTACGAGGGCGCGTCCGGCGAGGGTCTGGTCGGCGCGTAATGTTATATCTCCCGATGCGCTCCCTTCATTTATGGCTGTTATGGCGTCATCGAGACTGTCGTAGCCGGCATCGCCTATGAATACCGTCTGTTGAGCCGAGACGGATGCCGCGCATGCGATGAATATTGTTAGAATTGTGAAAAGTTTTTTCATACTGTGTAGTATTTTTAAGGTTTATATTTGTTACATACGTGTGAGGTCATAGGTACACTCAATCGACAAATCAAATTGTCCGTTATCATTAAACGACCTCTAAAGATAACCGTTGTTAAAAATATTGACAATCTGTAATTGAAATTGCAATTATAGGCTATAAATTGTTAACTTTGCACCCAAATTGCGAAATTTAATTCATTATATGGCAAAAGTTACGAAGCAGATGGCGTTGGACTACCACAAGTATCCTCGCCCCGGCAAAATTGAAGTTGTTCCCACAAAGCCCTATGCCACACAGGCTGATCTTGCCCTCGCATACTCTCCGGGCGTGGCTTATCCCTGCCTTGACATACAGGAGTCACCCGAGAAGGCTTACGATTACACTGACAAGGGTAATCTTGTCGCCGTCATATCCAACGGCACCGCTGTGCTCGGTCTCGGCGACATAGGCGCGCTTGCCGGCAAGCCTGTGATGGAGGGAAAGGCTCTCCTGTTCAAGATTTTCGCCGGGCTTGACTGCTACGATATAGAGATTGACGAGAAGGATCCTGAGAAGTTCATATCGATAGTCAAGGCTCTCGGCCCGACATTCGGAGGCATAAATCTCGAGGACATAAAGGCTCCGGAGTGTTTTGAGATCGAGACCCGCCTCAAAGCTGAGATGGACATACCTGTGATGCATGATGATCAGCACGGCACCGCCATAATCTCGGCAGCCGGTCTGCTCAACGCCCTTGAGATACAGGGTAAGCGCATCGAGGATGTGAGGCTTGTGGTCAACGGCGCAGGTGCGGCAGCAGTGTCGTGCACCAAGCTTTATATAGCTCTCGGGGTGAAGAAGGAGAATGTGGTGATGTGCGACAGCCGGGGTGTGATCTCCGACAAGCGCACCGATCTGAATCCTCAGAAGGCGTATTTCGCGACTTCACGCCCCATCTCCACGCTTGCCGAGGCCATGAAGGATGCCGACGTGTTCCTCGGACTGTCGGTCAAGGATGTCGTGACTCCCGAGATGGTCAAGTCGATGGCTCCCCGGCCCATAGTGTTCGCTCTCGCCAATCCGGATCCTGAGATCGCCTATGAGGTGGCCACTTCGGCACGCCCTGACCTGATCATGGCCACGGGCCGTTCCGACTATCCCAACCAGATCAACAATGTGCTCGGGTTCCCTTACATATTCCGCGGCGCGCTCGACTGCGGAGCCACCGAGATCAACGAGACTATGAAGATCTACGCCGTGCGGGCCATAGCCGAGATAGCCAAGCTCCCTGTGCCGCAGGTTGTGAATGCCGCATATGGGCGTGCCAACCTGAAATTCGGGCGCGAATACATCATCCCCACGCCTTTTGACCCGCGTCTGCTCACGGCTGTGAGTCCTGCTGTGGCCCGCGGAGCCATGGAGAGCGGTGTGGCCCGTCGTCCTATCGAGGACTGGGGTGCATATGACGAGAAACTTCTGCGCCTCAAGGGCAATGACCGCAAGTTTACCCGCCGCCTCAACGAGGCAGCGCGCTGCAATCCGAAGCGAGTGGTGTTTGCCGAAGCGAACACCGACAATATGCTGCGTGCCGCGACCATCGCAGCCGCCGACGGTCTGTGTGTACCTATCCTGCTCGGCAATGAGGAGATGATCGATAAGAGGGCCCGGCGTCTCGGCCTCGACATATCGGGCATAGAGATTGTCAATCTGCGTCACGACCGCGAGGCACCCCGCCGCGAGAAGTATGCCGCCAAGCTTTCGGCTAAGCGTCAGCGTCAGGGTGAGAATTTCGAGAGCGCGCTCGACAAGATGTTTGACCGCAACTATTTCGGCATGATGATGGTGGAGAACGGCGATGCCGACGCTTTCATAGCCGGCACGCGCGCCGCCAACAATCAGACCGGCACAATAGCCCGCGAGGTGATAGGCATGAAGGACGGCATAAGCCATTTTGCCACAATGCATGTGCTCGAGACCACCAAGGGGACATATTTCCTTGCCGACACCATGATCAACGGCAATGCTGACGAGGAGGCTCTTATGGATATCACACGTCTTACGGCCGATGCGGTGCGTTTCTTTGCCCATGATCCAGTCATGGCTATGGTGTCCTACTCCAATTTCGGCTCCAATGATGAGCCTGAGTGCGCCAAGGTGCATAAGGTGGTGGAGCGTATGCATGCCGAATACCCCGAGCTGCCGCTCGATGGCGAGATGCAGATCAACTATGCTCTCAACGGGGCTGTGCGTGACAAGGTGTTCCCGTTCAATAAGCTTGCGGGCAAGGAGGTTAACACTCTTGTGTTCCCCAACCTTTCTGCCGCCAATGCCGCTTACCGCCTGATGCTTGAGATGGGTGTGGGCGAATCCATAGGCCCGATACAGATGGGTCTTAAGAAGCCTGTGCATTTCATTAATGTGGATGCCGATGTGCGCGACATTCTTAATCTTATTGCCGTAGCTGTCCTTGACGCCGCTGTTCTTGACAATAAGTGTTGAGTCAGGGGGGCCCGCGTTGGCGTTTTTTTTCGCACGCGGCGGGGGCACGCCCCCGCCCTACAAATTCATTTAAGAAATTACCCTTGTCGCAGGTGGCTGTGGCAAGGGTAAATCTTTATATCCGGATGTTATGACGCTGTCTCGGGGGTGTGTTTAATTTTTCTGGAATAGTCTGTTGACTGCGATTCTGAAGTCGGCGAGCATGGCCGATGCCGGGGTGATGATGGGTTTGAATGCCGGCTGTGATTCAGGTGCGAATACTTTGAGCTGTCTGTGGTGGCAGCTTATGTCGAGGCGGCGGTCGAGCACAAGGGGCTCCCCGTCCAGATGGGCCGCGCCGTCGTGAGTGCGCTCTATGGTTATGGACGGAGTCCGGAATGTGTGTATCAGCACATTCTTTTCAATGTTGCCTATCAGCATGTCGAAGCCTACGAGAGCTGTCGACAGTGTGTTGCCGGCATGGATGATGGTCACGTCAAGCAGACCGTCGTCAATGGTGGCTTTGGGGGCTATGTAGGCATTGTTGCCGTATTGCGAGGCATTGCATACCGCCACGAGGAAGGCTTTTTCTGTTATGTGTCTGCCGTTGGCCGTTATGGTGTACAGTTCAGGTTCGTAGTGGGCATAAGTCTCGAAGGTGCTCTGTATGTAGGTGAGCTTGCCGCGTCTTTTTTTCCCGGCGAATGCCGCGCTTACGGCGGCGTCGAATCCCACACCGAAAGTGCAGAAAAATTTTCTGCCGTTTACCGAAGCGTAGTCGATTCTTCTCGGTTTTTCGTCATGTATCACTTTAACCCCCTCGCGAATGTCGATGGGTATGCCCAAGTGTCTTGCCAGACCGTTGCCTGATCCGCACGGTATGATGCCGAGGGAGGTCTCCGATCCGCAGAGCGCGTCGGCTGTCTCGTTGATGGTGCCGTCGCCTCCGGCGGCAAACACGGCATCAAATCCTCTTTCGACGGCCTCGGCGGCGAGGCGTGTTGCGTCGCCGTGGCATTGCGTGTAGGCAGTCTCGATCTCCCATCCCCGGGCGGATAGCATATCGTTTACGTAAGTTTCAAGTCCTGCCTTGCTGGCAGTTCCTGATATGGGATTTATGATGAGGCGTGCTTTCATTGTCTCCGGCAGACTGTTTTCTACCGCAAATTTACTACATCTGCTCCATTCTCGCAAAATTTGTGGTCAAAAGAGCTGCCCGATGTGTGCGATATGTTGTATAACATACTGTGAATTCTTGCTTTTGACAGACGTTATTTCTAAATTAGCGCACGGTTTTCAGCCGTTTGTTTAAGAGAGTGTTAATTAATAATGTTAAGCCGGAGTAGTTGGATTTTTTCGTTGAACCGGACTATGGTCCCGGCCTTGCGGACGCATCTGTAAGGCTTGGTGACGGGTATGCGGTTTGGCAAATAATGCAGCGATGAGGCGCATATAACCTAAATCTATATGAAAACTAAAAAACTTCTTCTCGGAGACGAGGCTCTGGCGTTGGGAGCTATCGACGCCGGTCTTTCCGGTGCCTATGCGTATCCGGGTACCCCCTCGACCGAAATTCTGGAATTCGTTCAGTCCAATCCTGTTGCCTGTCAGCGTAATATCCATTCCCACTGGTCGTCAAATGAAAAGACAGCCGTAGAGGAAGCTCTCGGCATGTCGTTCTGCGGCAAGCGAGCCATCGTGTCCATGAAGCATGTGGGGCTCAATGTCGCCGCCGATCCGTTTGTCAACTCGGCGATGACCGGAGCCAACGGCGGCCTGCTTGTCATAGCGGCCGATGACCCGTCGATGCATTCGTCGCAGAATGAGCAGGACTCGAGGTTCTATGCCAAGTTCGCGATCATGCCCGTGCTTGAGCCGTCCGACCAGCAGGAGGCCTACGATATGGCCCGCTATGGTTTTGAACTGTCGGAGAAGCTGCGTATACCGGTGCTTGTGCGTCTCGTCACACGTCTGTCGCATTCGCGTGCCGTAGTTGAGGTGTCAGATGCGCCGGCCGAGGAGAACGGATTTTCTTATCCCGACAATCCGCGCCAGTGGGTGCTGATGCCGGTGAATTCACGCGAGCGTTACCGCCGGCTGCTGGCTGACCGTGACACCATGGAGGAGCTGGCCGCATGTTCGCCGTATAACACGCTTACCCCCGGCAAAGACCGCCGCATAGGCATAATCACCTCAGGCATAGGACACAACTATGTGAGGGAGGTGCTCGGTGCCGATTGCCCGTTCCCGGTGCTGAAGATTTCACAGTATCCCGTGCCGCGCAAGCTCGTTGCCGAACTTGCCTCGCTGTGTGACGCCATACTCGTAGTGGAGGAAGGCCAGCCTTTTATAGAGGATTCCCTGAGGGGACTGCTGGACAGCGGGCATAAGGTGTACGGCAAGCTCGACAGTGTGATACCTACCGACGGAGAGCTGAATCCCGGCAGTGTGGCCCGAGCCATAGCAGCCCTTGTCCCGGACTACAGCAATCTGCTCACCGAGGAGCGTCCGTGTGCGCGCAATGTGGTGTCGCGTCCCCCCGCGCTGTGTCAGGGTTGCGGCCACAGGGATGTGTATGCCGCGCTTAATGCCGCACTCGAGGAGTTCGAGTCGCCTAAGGTGTTCGGCGACATAGGATGCTACACTCTGGGTTGGCTCGCACCGTTCAACGCCATAGACACATGCGTGGATATGGGTGCGTCCATCACTATGGCAAAGGGCGCAGCCGATGCGGGACAGCATCCGGCAGTGGCGATCATAGGCGACTCCACATTCACCCACTCCGGCATGACCGGACTTCTTGATGCCGTCAATGAGGACACCCCGATGACGGTGATCATATCCGACAACCTCACCACCGGCATGACCGGAGGCCAGGACTCGCAGGGCACCGGAAAGCTTGAGGAGATCTGCCTCGGGCTTGGCGTGGACAGGCAGAGGCTTCACACCATCGACTCGCTGCCTAAGACTTTCGAGGAGATGAAAGCCCTGTTCAAAGCAGAGTTCTCCCATAAGGGACTGTCAGTGATCATAGCGCGCCGCGAGTGCATACAGACCGCACGCCGCCATGTGAAGCCAAATAGACCATCCTCCCTAATATCCAACCATTAAAAGACTTGAAAAAATGAAATCCGACATAATTCTTGCCGGCGTGGGAGGACAAGGCATCCTCTCTATCGCCACAATCCTCGGCTATGCCGCTCTAAAGCTCGATCTGCATCTGAAGCAGGCTGAGGTCCATGGCATGAGCCAGCGTGGAGGCGACGTGATGTCGTGTCTCCGTCTCAGCTCCGACCCGATAGCTTCCGATCTGATCCCGGCCGGGAAAGTGGATCTGGTGATATCGCTTGAGCCTATGGAGGCTCTGAGATATGTGCACCTTCTTGCTCCCGGCGGACGGGTCATAACATCCACCGAGCCTTTTGTCAACATACCCAACTATCCTGAGTTTGAGGCTGTGTTGGCCGAGCTGGCCGCAGTGCCCGGCACTGTCACCATTGCGGCGGAGGCAATTGCCAAGGAGGTTGCCTCGCCACGTTCGTCCAATATGGCTCTCCTCGGAGCCGCAGCTCCTTATATAGGGCTTCCGGCGGAGGTTCTTGAAGAGGGTATCCGCACCATATTCGGGGCCAAGGGTGAAAAAATTGTCGAAAACAATCTTGCTGCATTCCGCGCAGGCATGAAGCAGGGCAGATGAGTGACGGCTTATGGAACCTGTATCGATAGACTTTCTGAATTCCGAGATGTCGGCGATGAACATAACCGACATATCCTCGGCCACCATACGCCAGATACTTGCCCTCGCAAACCGTCTGGAGGCGCGTATGGGTGACCGGTTTGTGCATCTGGAGATGGGCAATCCGGGCCTTCCCGCATCGCAGATCGGCATCGAGGCCGAGCATGCAGCTCTCATGAGCGGCATAGCCAACCAGTATCCCAACATAGCCGGCATCAAGCCTCTCAAGGACAGTGCCTCCGATTTTCTCAAGGCGTTTCTTGACATAGATATCCCCGGACGCTGCATAGTGCCCACTGTCGGCTCCATGCAGGCTACTTTCACGCTGTTTCTGCTGCTTGCCCAGCGCATTCCGGGCAAGGACACCATACTTTTTCTCGACCCCGGATTCCCTGCGCAGCATCATCAGGCAAAACTTCTGGGAATAAAGCAGGAGTCGGTAGATATCTATGATTGCCGTGGCGAAGCCCTTGAGGCTCGTCTCGAACCGCTGCTCGCCAAGGGGAATATTACGGCCATAGTGTACAGCAATCCCAACAATCCGGCATGGTTCAATCTCACAGACACTGAATATAAAGTGCTTGCGCGTCTTGCCGAGAAGCACGATGTGGTGATAGTCGAGGACCATGCTTACCTCGGGATGGATTTCCGTGTGCGTTACGGTGTGCCCTACACAGCTCCATACGTGCCGACGGTAGCCAAATATACTTCACGCTGCCTGCTGCTCGTGTCGGCTTCCAAGATATTCAGTTATGCCGGCCAGCGTATAGCTGTGGTGTGCATGACCCCCGAGCTTTATGACCGTTGCTATGATTATCTTGACAAGTTCTATGACATGCCGGCTTTCGGTGACGCCTATACCTTCGGTGTGCTCTACTGTGCGTCATCAGGAGTGGCCCATTCGGTGCAGTACGGTTTTGCCGAAATGCTGCGTGCGGCCGTTGACGGACGTCTCGATTTCGTTAAGGAGTCGCAGGAGTACGGACGCCGCGCCGCTCTGGCAAAGAAGGCATTCACCGGCAACGGTTTCCATATCGTATATGATCTTGACGGCGACCGACCCATTTCCGACGGTTTCTTCTTCACTGTGGGCTATCCGGGATTCACCGGCACCGATCTGCAGAAAGAGCTGATGCGTTACGGAGTGTCGACTATCTCGCTCCCGTCCACCGGCAGCCGGCAGGAAGGGTTGAGAGTGTGCGTGTCGATGCTCAATGACCCGGAAACGTTTGACCGCCTTGAGGACCGTCTTGCCTCATTCCATAGAAATCATCCGGTATAAGATCACACATAGCCATGCAAAACATACCCAATCTGATGTCGGCTGACGAAGCCGCAAAGCTCATAAAGAGCGGTGACCATGTGTTCATACAGGGGAGCACCTCGATACCTGAAACTCTTGTGGACGCCATGACGCGCCGGGGCGGAGAGCTCCGCGGTGTGGTGCTCTACTCAGGGTTCTCTGTCTCCGGTAGGGAGGCACCCTATTGCCGCCCTGAATATAAGGATTCGTTTCTTGTTGACACATGCTTTGTGTCCTCCAATGTGAGGCGGTGGATAGCCGAGGGGTACGGTGCTACCACTCCGAGATTTCTCGGAGAGGTGCCAGCTCTTTTCCGTGACGGCACATGGCCGGTGGATGTGTGTCTGCTTAACTGCTCCATGCCCGACAAGGACGGGTATGTGAGCTTTGGAGTCTCGGCTGATCTTGCCTATTCGGCTTCGGAATGTGCGCGGCTGGTCATAGCACAGCTCAATCCGCATATGCCGTTCAGCTATGGCGATCCTGTGATGCATGTGTCACGGCTTGCGGCCGCTGTGCTTGTGGATGATCCTCTTGTCGAGGTACCCACGCCCGAGCCCGGTCCGGTGGAGACCGCGATAGGGGAGGCGATCGCCGCCCTCATACCTGACGGAGCGACACTGCAGATAGGTGTGGGCGGTATACCCAATGCTGTGATACGTGCACTTGCCGGGCACAAGCATCTCGGCCTGCACACCGAGGCAATGACCGACGGCGTGCTTCCGCTCATCGAGTCAGGGGTGATCGATAATTCGCTCAAGCGTGTGATGCCGGGCAAGTCGGTGGCATGTCTCGCACTTGGGTCCAGGGGGCTTTATGACCTTATGGACTATAATAAGGATATGATATTCAAGGACGTGGCATGGACTAACGATCCGTTCATAATAGGACAGAATCCAAAGGTCATGGCTATCAACTCATGCCTTGAGATCGACCTGACCGGCCAGATATGTGCCGAGTCGATAGGCACACGCATTTTCTCGGGCATAGGCGGGCAGCATGACTTTGTCTATGGAGCTTCGCGCAGCGAGGGAGGACGGTCGTTCCTTGCAATGACCTCGACCACCACCAAGGGTATGGGTAAGATCAAGCCCATACTGACACCCGGTGCCGGCGTGGCTACCACACGCTTCCAGGGCAATTATGTGGTCACCGAGCATGGGGCCGTGGATCTGCGCGGGCGCAGTCTGCCCGAGCGGGCCAAGCTGCTCATATCGATAGCCAATCCTGCTGACCGGGAGGAGCTTGACCGTGCCGCGTTCGAGCGGTTCGGGTACTCCTATTCCCGTCTCAGATAAATGCCGGTGAAGCGAGCCGGCGCATGACGTCAAAAGCGTATCACCATTTCGGCGCATATCTTGTCACCCTCTCCGGGTGGCACGGATGCGCCGGAACGGTAGAAATACTTCTCGTAGTCGAGGCGCAGGTCGCAGCGCACAGCCTTGCAGGTATATGTCATTGTGGCTCCTGCCGTGAGCCTCTGACGGGCGGGACGGGTGGAGCGCAGTGCGCCTGAGTCGTCACGCCGTCCGTCGCAGTGGGCTGTTATCCCGTCCCAGCGTGCCTGGAATGAGGCTCGGTTGAACACGCCTGCTTTTACCGGTATCGCATAGTCGGCCCATAGGAGCCATCCGTGAGCGGGTTTATGGGTGTTGCGCGTATAGTGCTTGTTCATGTATTCCCCTTCCACGGTCCAGCCTCCGGAGCTCCAGGTGCAGGATGCGTTCCATAGGTTGATCCTTATGGAGTCGGGCGACAGTGACTGCACGCCGGTGGACACTTTCACATTCCCGATTGCATAGATCCCTTTGGCGGCATAACTCAGTTCCTTGACCCATATTTCATGGTCGGAGATGGATGTGGGGTTGAATGCTCCTCCCTCAAGAGTGATCCGCTGCCTGTCGGCTACCGGCACGGACCATGACAGCTTGGCTCCGACGCCTCGCACGTTGCACATGTCCTTGCCTATGAACGACCTGTTGGCGAACACATAGTTGGCGGGTCCGCGGAAAGGATCGGTCCCGAATGGCAGTCGGAACTGACCGGCCTGAAACCTCAGGTCCCTGGCGAGTGCGATTCTTCCCCATGCGTCGAGTATCTTCATCTTGCCGCGGTCACACAGGTCGGTCTGTATAAAGTAGTCGATGGCCGGAGCCACGTTGCCTCCGATGGTGACGCGCGCGTTGCGCACCTGAAACCGTGATCCGCCATTGTCGAAATCATGCTCGAAACGTGTGCGCAGTGCACCGTGGATCGCCGGCATGTAGCTGAATGATTTTGTCGCTGAGTCAGTCGGCGTGCCGTGACTCGCGTTTTCGCCCCCGGACATGTCAAGCGGGACGCACATAATCAAAAATCCCGACAGCATGAGCTTCGGGAAGTGTACACGTTTCATATATTCAGTGTTGATGATATAACGTTTTTGATCATTATTTCAATGCCTTGCATCATGATGTTCACATCGGGCGTGTCACACCGCAAGCACTATCTTTTTTTCTTCGGCCATGCGCCGCATGTTTATTATGGCATAGCGCATGCGGCCGAGGGCGGTGTTGATGCTTACCTTTGTGGCGTCAGCTATCTCCTTGAACGACATGTTGCGGTAGAAGCGCATCACGAGCACCTCCCTCTGCGGGTCGGGGAGCTCCATCACCATGCGCCGCAGATCCTCGTCGATCTGCATCCCCACCATTTCATCCTCCACTGTGCCTTCGCACAGGTCACGTCGGTTGAGAAGGTCGTTGTTCTCCTCGTCGGTCGACAGCGAGTTCTCCACTTTTTCCTGTCGGTAATAATCAATGATGAGGTTGTGTGCTATGCGTGTGAGCCAGCCGGAGAATTTTCCATGTTCGGAATACCGTCTCTGCTTTATGGTCATGATGGCCTTGACGAAAGTCTCCTGAAAGATGTCGTCGGCAAGCTCCTTGTTCTTTACTATGCGAAAGATATAAGTGTAAACTCGATCTTTATGGCGTTCGAGCAGTATGTCGAATGCCTCATTACAGTCATCGGCATAAGCTGCGACCAGTTCGCGGTCGGAGAGCTTAGCCAGTTGCATCGTGTTCTTAGATTGGGAGGTTAGGGTAGATGTGTAATCGATAGGCATTAATGTTAAATTTTCATAAATATTAGAGGCGTACACAATAAATCGTCTCTTCTACTGCAAAAGTAACAATAATCCCCCTATCCTGCAATTATCTTAGCATTATTTAACCTCCCGACACACAATAAATTCCGAAAGAATGAGGACGGCAATTGCCGTGTGAGATAAAAAATGTATCTTTGCCATAAAAACCATAATATACAATTCTAATCAAACCAGATTTATGAATATAGCCCTTAGATCTATACTCTCTCTGTCCATGCTGTCAGTCGTGGCCGGAGCACAGGCAGGATGTCCTGACAATGTGGAGGAGTATTTCAGGAGTTATCTTAGCGGTGACACCGCCCCGTATGTGGCCGCGGGCAGTCTGAAGCAGCGTGACATCAAGGCTGTGTCAGACAACGTATGGCAGTCATGGATAGCAGCCAACCGTGCTTTTGACGAGGAGAAGCTTGCAAAGCTTTCACCTCTGTCGGAGGGCACTGCGGCGGCATGGGCGATCTCACCTTCGCTCGAGCCGGATGCCGTGATGAACTATTACTGGGGAGCCAAAGGTGACTCGGTGCCGACAGGAGGATACCCCCTCTTCATATATATGCACGGGTCGGGCCCGCGTAGCCAGGAATGGGCTACAGGACTGGTGCTTGCATCGCGTTTTGATGACGCTCCGTCGGCTTATTTCATACCGCAGATACCCAATGAAGGGGAGTACTACCGCTGGTGGCACAAGTCAAAGCAGTATGCATGGGAGAAGCTGTTGAGGCAGTCGCTTGCCTCAGGAGAGATAGATCCTGACAGGGTGTATATGTTCGGAATCTCCGAGGGAGCCTATGGCTCCCAGCGTCTTGCGAGCTTCTATGCCGATTATATAGCCGGGGCGGGCCCCATGGCGGGTGGCGAGCCTCTCAAGAACGCGCCGGCTGAGAATCTACGCAACACCGCCTTCTCGCTGCTTACGGGCGACCGTGATTTCGGTTTCTACCGTGATAAATTAACCCGTTACACAAAGCAGGCTCTCGACAGCCTCTCAGCACTGCACCCCGGAGAGTATGAGCACAATGTTCAGCTCATACCCGGCCGCGGACATGCGATAGATTATTCATCCACCACGCCTTGGCTCGGCAAGCATGTCAGGAATCCGTATCCAAAGCATGTCAGCTGGGAGAATTTCGAGATGGACGGCCGTTACCGCGACGGGTTCTATAACCTGTATGTCAATGAGCGCAGCAATCGGGACGAATCGTCGCGCACCCGTTATGAGCTGAATATCGAGGGGAATACGGTCAATCTTGACGCCATGGTCGTAACTTACACGGCCACTGAGATTGATCCGCGCTGGGGGATCGCCCTTGATTTCAAACGCGAATACGCTCCTGCGACATCAGGCTCCGTGACTATATATCTCAACGACCGCCTCGTGGACCTGTCGAAGCCTGTGGTGGTCAATGTCAACGGCAAAAGGGCGTTCAGAGGTAAGCTCAAGCCGAGTGTCGAGAACATAGTCAACAGCTGTGCACGCTATTATGATCCGGCAAGGCTCTATCCGGCCGCGGTCACGGTGGATATAAGGTAAGCACTTAGCGCAAAAGTTAATATATACTAATCCAATCATCCATATTCAAGAATTATTCGTTACTTTGCATTAATTATTCATCATATCATGAAACCAATCCAAATACTTGCGACAGCTATGCTGACTTGTACGATGGCGGGATGCCATAATTCAGGTAAGATCAATTATCCTGAGGCTCCTCAGGACGGCACTGTGGACACTATCTTCGGCCTGGAGGTGTCCGATATCTACCGCCCCCTCGAGAATGACACCGCCCCTGCCACTCTCGCGTGGGTCGAAGCCGAGAACAAGGTGACTCAGGAGTATCTTGAGCGTATACCTTTCCGCAAGGCGATCGCTGAACGTCTGACACATCTCAACAATTATGTGAAGCGCGGAGTGCCTTCGCGCGAAAATGACGGCAAATACTATTACTCCGAGAATGACGGTCTGAAGAACCAGTCGGTCATCTACCGTACCGATGATCCCCTGTCGACGGTGCGTGAGGTGTTCCTTGACCCTAACGGTCTGAGCGATGACGGCACCGTGGCTCTCACCGGCTTTTCCCAGTCGAAGGACGGTAAATACACCGCCTACACCATCAGCCGCAGCGGCAGTGACTGGACCGAGATATATGTTATGGACACTGCCACCAAGCAGCTTCTTCCCGATCATATAGAGTGGGCCAAGTTCTCCGGCGCAGAGTGGGACGGCGACGGGTTCTACTATAGCGCATATCCGCGTCCCGAGGAGGGCAAGGAGTTCTCCAATGCCAATGAGAACCATCAGATATATTATCATAAGATCGGCACTCCGCAGAGCGAGGATGCGCTGGTGTTCTCCGATCCTGCCAATCCGCTCCATTTCCATAGCGCGCAGGTAGCAGGCAAGAATCCCGTGATGTTCGTCTCGATAGGCGGTCAGGGTGTGGGCAACGCCCTCAAGATGCGCAGCAACGGCGGATGGACCACCGTGTCGCCCGATCAGAACTATGAGACCGGTGTGATAGATGTCATTGACGGCAAGATATATCTGCTCACATCGTTCGGGGCTGACCGCCGCCGTGTGATGGTGGCTGATGTAGCCAATCCCGGCCGTGAGAACTGGCGCGAGCTCATCCCCGAAGGTGAAGGGGTGCTCAAGGGCGTGCAGCTCTCAGGCAAGGACCTGTATCTCACTTACGAGAAGGATGCCTCCGACCATGTGTCGATCTACTCGCTTGACGGAAAGAAGAAATCGGATGTCAAGCTTCCCGGCATAGGTTCGGTGGGCTTCTCCACATCGAGCAAATATCCCGAGGATGTGTTCTACAGCCTCAGCTCTTTCACTTCACCCGCTACAGTCTATAAGTATGATCCTGCCACAGGCGAGAGCACCGAGGTGTTCCAGCCTGAGATCGAGGGTGTCAACCTTGACGACTATGTCACCGAGCAGGTGTTCTTCACCTCCAAGGACGGCACAAAGGTGCCTATGTTCCTCACATATAAGAAAGGGATGGAGCGCAATGGCAAGAATCCTGTGTATCTCTATGGATACGGGGGCTTCAATGTGTCCCTCACACCCGGCTTCTCGGCCAACAGGATGCTGATGCTCGAGAACGGTGTGATATATGCCCAGACCAATCTCCGCGGAGGTTCGGAATATGGTGAGGCATGGCACGAGGCCGGCACAAAGATGAAGAAGCAGAATGTGTTCGACGACTTTATTTCAGCAGCCGAGTATCTCATCGACGAAGGGTGGACCTCTCCCGATTATCTGACTATCGAAGGTGGAAGCAACGGCGGCCTGCTTATAGGAGCAACAGTCAACCAGCGTCCCGATCTCTTCAAGGTGGCGTTCCCACGTGTGGGCGTCATGGACATGATGCGCTATCATCTCTTCACCATCGGCTGGAACTGGGCATCCGATTACGGAACGTCGGCCGATTCTCCTGAAATGGCTGAATATCTGCTCGGTTACTCGCCGCTGCATACCATACGCAATGACGGCACCCCCTATCCTGCCATAATGGTTACCACCGCTGATCACGATGACCGTGTGGTGCCGGCCCACTCTTTCAAGTATGCCGCTGCCCTTCAGGCCGCTGATACCGGTGATGCCCCCAAGCTGATACGTATCGACTCGAAGGCCGGTCATGGCGCAGGGAAGCCTATGGCAAAGGTGATAGAGGAGTATGCCGACATATACTCCTTTATGTTCCACAATCTCGGCATAATACCCGGGAGTGTGACAGGTGATGACAAAAAGTGAACAGGACACTACTGAGAATATTTTCGCTTCTGATGCTCGTGCCGATGCTGCAGGGCTGTTTCTTCACCGGTGTGGAGTCGACTCCCCGCATCACCGGACGGGACGTCAGGCGTGAGGCGCTGGTGGCTGCTCCCGAGGATTCCTATCTTGCTTCGGTGGGCGATCTTCCGCTTTCGCGCTGGAACCCCGGCAAGGAGTTCATGGTGACTGACGAGCGCATATTGCGCATATTCGGGGCTTCGGCCACCGGCGCGCCGCTCGGTCCGGGCGACATGATACGTTACCGTTCGGCCGATGAGTCAGCTGCGGTGACTGGTGGCACTGTCACCGACCTGTCGTTCCTGTCGCCTGAAGGGGATGTCCTGTCCTATCGTGTCAACAAGCCTCTGTCGCGGCTCATGTCCGACAGTGTCACGGAGATACCGTTCACCATACAGATGTCGGTGATCGAGGATGCACGCAGACTCATGGAGGGGAAGGAGTTCTACATCCTGTCCTCCTCATGGCGTGATGATGCCGACACTCCGGTGCCGGGGAGGAAATTCATACCGGTGCATATCGACTCGGTGTCGCCCGGAAACGCGCTCTTCCCCATCAAGGTGGCTTTCACCGACAGGGACGGGAACTCGGCAAGGATATTCATACATCCGGGAGCCAAGGGTGAGGCCCCGCGTACATTCTCGCGGGTGTTCTCGTTCAAGGATCCGTATCTGCGTTACCGCCATATACCCCCCGAACACTGGAAGCTCATTATTGACGGACGTGTCGCCGACGGGATGACGCTCGAAGAGTGCAGGCTTTCGCTCGGCACTCCCAAGGAGGTCGACCGCGGTGCGAGCAACAGTTTTATACGTGAGGCATGGCTGTACGAGAACGGGGTGTTTCTCCTTTTCGAGGACGGCCTCCTCAAGCGTTACCGCCATTGAACCTTTTATGATAACCCTCGCGGACCTATAAACCCGCGGGGGCTATCACTTGTTAATAATTCAGGAGGTTGTTATCAAACAACCGGCAAATCGACTATTTATCTATGGAGCATATCACTGTAAAGATAATCAATGAGTCTCCTTACGACCTGCCGTCGTATGAGACACCTTCAGCGGCAGGGATGGATGTGCGGGCCAATATCAGCGAGCCTGTCACTCTCGGTCCGCTTGAGCGTCGGCTGATACCCACAGGGCTGCGCATACAGCTCCCTCAGGGATATGAGTGCCAGATACGTCCGCGTTCAGGGCTTGCACTCAGGCATGGACTGTCGCTGGTGAATACGCCCGGCACTGTCGACGCCGACTATCGCGGCGAGATAGGGATAATCGTCATAAATCTTTCCAATGAACCCTACACCATAGCTCCGGGCGAGCGCATAGCCCAGATGGTGGTGAAGGAGTATGTCCATGTGTCATGGGATCCTGTAGGGCGGATTGACGATACTGTCCGGGGCGACGGCGGTTTCGGCCACACGGGCACTGAGTGACTGCCATAAGGCATTTTGCGATATTAAGGGGGGGGTAAACGCAACCTCTGAAGGTTATTGAACAACCTTTTGATTTTTACACGATGAAGCGACTTCCAGTTATATTGATCCCTGTATTTATCCTGGTCCTGGCGGTGACAGCCGCAGGGCGGGGGCGCAGGCCGGCGGCCATATCTACCGAGGATGCCGCCAAGGCTGACTATATGTATCTTGAGGCTTTGCGGGCAAAGTCGCAGGGCAACTATGATGCGGCCTTTTCGCTCCTTTCCAGAGCCAGGGAGCTCAACCCTTCCGATCTGGAGACCGGTCTTGAGCTGTCCAATTTTCTCCTGATAATGTCGTCGGAACCTACCGACACCGGCGGTATGGCACGCGGAGTGGAGATGCTGAGATCATATTGGGACGCCAATCCATCCGACTATTATACAGGTGTCAAGTATGGGCTCATGTGTCAGCGGCAGCTTGACCGCGACGAGGCTATACGGGTGTGGAGCACACTCCACCGTCTGTATCCGACTAAAGTGGAAATCGCTTTTCAGCTTGCTGAAGTTCTCGCGCAGGGGGGACCGGAAGCCGACCGTGAACGTGCTATAGCCATATATGACTCTATCGAGGCTGTCGAGGGCCCTAATCTCACTCTCTCTGGCAATAAGATACAGCTTTACTTCAATGAGAACGATACGGCCTCGATACTTGCCGAGGCTGACCGTCTGCGTGAGTCCTCTCCGTCGAATGTGGAGTTCATGGTGTTCTCCGGAAAGGTCTATTCCATGTTCGGGAAAAGGGACGAGGCTCTGAAATATTTCGACCGCGCCTGTGACCTTGATCCCTCAAGCGGACTTGCCTATTACTCCAAGGCGGAGTTCTATAATTCTGTCAATGATTCCGTGGGCTATGACCGCGAGGTGTTCAACGCGCTCAGGCAGAACAGCCTTGATGTGGTCACAAAGCTGTCGATACTGCGCGGATACATACAGCAGATGTACACTGACTCGCTCCAGCGTCCGCGCATCATGCAGCTTTTCGACACTCTGATAGTGCAGCACCCGCTTGAGCACGACATACACGACTCATATGCCCGTTATCTCATCATCGCCAAGGAGTATGCCGCCGCCGCCGAGCAGGAGGAGCAGACTCTCGGGCTTGACCCGGCCGATCCTGAGGGGTGGGAGATGCTGACCTCTCTGTATCTTCAGATCGACAGTCTGGACAAGGCGGAGGATGCTATAGTGCGCTCGCTCCATTATTATCCTGACAATCCCCGCCAGCATGTGGTGCTTGGCTCCATCTACAGCCAGCGCAAGGAGACCGCCAAGGGGATGGAGGAATTCAACAAGGCTCTCAGCCTTGCCGACGAGGCCGATGCCGAACTGCTGTCCAACATATATACCTCGATGGGCGACAATATGTATCAGCAGGAGCTGCCCGACAGTTCGTATGTGTATTACCGCAAGGCATTGCAGTATAATCCCGGCAACCTTCTCGCGCTGAACAACTGCGCATACCATATGGCCGTGGAGGGGAAGGACCTTGACGAGGCTCTTGACATGATAGAGAAGGTCATGAGCGAGGAGAAGGACAATCCCACGTCGCTCGACACTTATGCCTGGGTGCTGTTCAAGCGCAAGGACTATGCCAAGGCCCGTGAGATGATCGACCGCACACTCGAGCTCACGGCCGACGACGACATGGGGGCCGATCTGCTCGAGCATGCGGGGGATATATATTTTATGGACGGTGAGCCTGACGAGGCTGTCGGTTTCTGGAAACGAGCCCTGAAGTATGATCCCAAGAACGAGTTGCTTCAGAGAAAGGTGCGCCACAAGACCTATTTCTTCAAATAGATAACATTACGTTATGTCATATTTACGGTTATCATTCATCACATCTGTAATCCTGCTCCTTACGGCCTGCGGATCTTCCCGCAAGGTGTCGCAGTCCGTAGGGGCGGGTCAGTATGCTCCGGTTGAGAATGCCGATACTGCGGCCGATGGTCTGCGATGGACAGATCTGCGTATTCCCGTCAGTGTGAATATCGAGAAGCCCAAGTCGTTCCGCGTCGGTGGCACCATGACCATGGTCAAGGATAAGAGCATACATGTATCCCTGCGTTTCTTCGGCATGGAGGTGGCGGCGGCATATGTTACAAACGATTCGGTGTTTGCCTATGCCAAGATGCAGCGGGTATATGTGGCCGAGAGCATACGTGACGCTCTTGGCGGCATAAACGCATCTGTAGGAGATGTTCAGTCGCTTCTGCTCGGATGTCCTGTGTCGCTTCCCGGTGCCGCCGGTGGAGCTTCCATAGAGATAAGTGAGCTTGAGTCCACAGGACAGCCGCTTTCTATAGCGGTAAGCCACCCTTCAGGGCGTACTGCTTCGCTGGTCTACACCCCTCTTGAATCATTGCCCCTGGCTCAGTCTCTGCTTATATCGGCCTCGTCAGGCAATAAGGAGATCGCCGCCTCCATTGAATATGACTGGCGCAAGGCCGAAGTCGACAAAGGGAACAACAGACCATTCTCAATACCACGTAACTACCAGCGCATAAAGGGCTCGGCCCTGCTGCGCTCGCTTACCCGACTGTAATGCCACTTTTCCCCCGACATATATCACGAAGCTTTGCTGCCGTGGCCTTAGCTGTCCTGCTCGCTGTGGCTGCGGTTGCCGACGTGTCGGCTGCCGCACCAAAGCGCAAACGTGCCGCAAAGAAGCCCCGCTCGGCGGAGGCAGTAAGGATAGAGCAGGACCGCACACAGCGCAAGATTTCGGAGACCTCTTCCAAACTGAACACCACTGCAAAGGAGCTCCGGCAACAGCTCAATTCATTGAATTCGCTCAATGCTGACATACGCCGGCAGGATGCCGATATACGCCAGCTGCGGTCGCGCATCGACTCCATAGGACTACAGATCACCAATACTTCCGACTCTATCACTGTTCTCGAGCAGGAACTCGAGAGGTTGCGCTCGTCATATGTGAAAGCCATGAGGGGGCTTCAGCCCTCGGTCGGCGATATGAGCACGCTTTCGTTCATATTCTCTGCCGAAAGTTTCAGCGAGGCCTACAGCCGCATGCGTTACCTCAACCGCTTCAGCGAGTGGCGCAGACGTAAGGCTGCGGATATCGACGAGGCCATAGGGCGTATAGCCGAACGCCGTCAGCATCTCACGGGATTGCGCCACAGCCAGGACCAGGCTTTCCGTCAGGCCGAGGATGCCCGACGCTCCCTCTCCGTGAAGCAGTCGGAAAGCGAGAAGCTTGTCACTTCGTTGCGGCGTCAGGACTCTCAGCTCAAGGCTGAGCTTGCCCGGCAGAAGAGTCAGGCGCGAGCCCTTGACCGTGAGCTCGACCGCATAATAGCAGCCGAGCAGGCCCGCATAGCACGTGAGGAGGCTGCAGCCCGCAAGCGGGAGAAGGCATCCGGAAAGTCCGGGGCAAAAGGCTCGGGCGGCACTTCTTCGGCCCGGGGGGATGAGCCTTCGGCGCGCGACATTGCCTCGTCGAGGGCAACGACACGCTCTGCGGCATCGACATCGGCGTCACAGCTGTCAGGATCGTTTGCATCCAACAAAGGGCGTCTTCTTTTCCCTGTGAGCGGCCGTTACAAGATAGTACGCCAGTTCGGGCGTCAGCCCCATCCCACCCAGCGGCATGTGACTGTTGACAATTCCGGAATAGATATAGAAGTGTCGAGGGGCACATCGGCGCGTGCGGTGTTTGAGGGGACCGTGTCCGCAATATTCCGTCAGGACGGATTCCACACCATTGTCATGCTTCGCCATGGCAAATACCTTACCATCTATGCCGGCCTTGCCTCTGCATCGGTACGCCAGGGAGAAAAAGTCAGGACGGGTCAGACTCTCGGCACCATATATTCCGATCCTGCGGATTCTGACCGGACGCTCCTGCATTTCGAGGTCCGTGATGAGCGTCGCAAGCTTAATCCGACCGCTTGGGTACGGTAATAATTATACCCGGCCACATATTTTCAACTGTGGAACAAATGTTTGAAAAGTTCAAACGGTTTTTTTAGCGTGACAATATTGTATATTTGTTCTCTTGACATTTTGTGGCGATACGCAGTGCCGATTGCGCCGGTATCAACTCTATATTTTTTCAATTCATTGACAATGGGTGTAAGAAAATCGAGCAACATCTCTTCCCAGTTCAGAAACGGATTGTTCAACAGCGGCGGTTGATTGAGGATCTCCAGATATTGCTCCCGGTTGTTGTCAAGTGCGGCAACAAATTTCACGGCCGCATCCAATGAATCGAACTTCGACACATCGATAAATGCCTTGTGGTTAAACTCATTCGCCACCAATGGATCTCCCCAATAGATCGGCAATGTGCCGGAACTGAATGCCTCGATAATTTTTTCAGTCACATATCCTTCGACACGGCTGTTTTCGAAGGCTATGTTAAATTTATATCCTGATATAAAGCTTAGTTTATCTGCGACACAACCTCCCACATTGTTGGCAAAACGTCCGCCCGATGCCACCTGCTTATAGCCTGACAAAAGGTTGAAAAAGTCGAGTCTCGCCATGTCGCTGTTTTTTACATTACTCACCACCATGCTGCAGAAATCGCGATTCTCCGTATCTTCGCATTGGTGTATCCGCCCATTGCGCAGGTCATTGAAACAGGAATAAATAACATACAGCGGCAATCTCAGATGGCGGTTGGCAAAACTCAAGTGATGAAATGAGATGGCATAATCACATAGATTGAAATCAGGCACATCATTCTCTCCTGTAAAATATACCCTGACAGGCTCGGTATGCCTCAGATTTTCAATACCGAAATACGAGTAAAACAAGATGTCCGGACAATCGGATGCAGCCACTGTCTCGACATTGTATTTTTGTCGCAACACATCCAATATAAAATTGTTTTTCTCATCAAAGGCGGGCCAGAAATCTACGAAAGCCACTGTAACATCTCTCATGATTTTAAATCGGGAGCTAATCATTGAAAGCTATCGGCTCCTGATAGCCCGGTATATGATAACAAAAAGCGGGAGCCAATACTTTGCTCATTCCGCTTTCAGAGGCCTTCGCATTGCCCGATATGGTGGAAGAGCAATGCATAAGCACCCCGCGTAAATATGATATACAACAAACGAATACGTATCGGCCGGCACATGACGCCGGCGAACACGATAGTCCGAACTGAGTATAACCTACCCGGGGCGTTCACGATTGCTTCAATCCTGACCACATCTTAGAAAGTTGCGAAGTTTCTGAAAGCCAAGAAATAAAACGTAAGTAAACGCCTTTTTTATATGTGACGGGCTCTATTTATATGGCAATATCCTCCTCCGAGGTACCATATGACAGATGGCCCGACAGGCACAAAATTACATAATTATATTTGAATACTATAACATTCTTTCTCCATAAATTATGCATCTCCTCTGACATGCCGCCCCGTCAACACACACTGATATGAAATTCCGCACATTGTTGCACAACTTTCCTCACGGCAGACGCATCTTAAATAAACTTAACGGCTGTTTGCTAATATAAAT
>CAJURI010000021.1 GCA_910588795.1 uncultured Duncaniella sp.
CGCAAATTTAACACTTTTCCCTAAATCCATGCACCGGGATTTCGGCTTGTGCCCTCATTCTCGCGAATTGTTGCGTGGTTGCCCTGATATTACTCAAGTAGATCCCTCTTATTGTTTAGTGTTTGATTATGGAATTGAAGAGCAGGCATATAATTGGTTGTTCAGACAACAAAAGGCCAATTCTACATTCAAATTGTGGAAATCGTTTTCCCCTGCAACTTTTTGTAGTTATATAAATGTAGGTGTTAAATTGCCATATACGCCAAAAGCAGAAACTATTATGATAGGGGAGCGTCTTAAATCGTCAGCCCAAAATAATAGTTTGGATGATTTTGATATAGAATGTGCCAATGTTAAAGAGTACATGTCAACTTGTGGGTTTAGATATGAACATGGTGAATGTGAGTATTTATCGGAAATAATAAAAGAGGCAATTTCTTTGGTTAATGAAGCCTGTTTATGTGATGAATATGAGCGTGCATGTTTTGAAATAATCAGAGAAGATATGTTAAAAGTCGCATCTCATCATTCAAAAATTTGATTATGTAGTCTGTGATATTATGATGCCAGTTATAAGTTATTGAAAAAGTGAATGATAAATGCCTCAGTGCAATTTGTTGAACTAATGAGAGTCTCGGATTCCGGATGTAGGTGTCAGAAGCTGATGCCGTTTATTATATGATTTTGGAGGGGGAGGAATTTTTCATTACTTTTGTTGTTGAAAATGGAATCCGAATTTGACATACATAACAGACTTAATGCCGACAAGGAGTTTGAGAAGGCACTGAGGCCGTCGTACTTCGACGGGTTCAACGGTCAGGAGAAGATAGTCGAGAACCTGAAGGTTTTTGTCCAGGCGGCGCGTATGCGCGGCGAGGCTCTGGACCATCTCCTGCTGTTCGGTCCTCCGGGGCTTGGCAAGACCACGCTTGCGGGTATCATAGCCAATGAGCTTGGGGTCAATTTCAAGGTGACTTCGGGGCCTGTGCTCGACAAGCCGGGCGACCTTGCTGGGATACTTACTTCGCTCGGGGAGAATGATGTGCTTTTCATCGATGAGATCCACAGGCTGAGCCGTGTGGTGGAGGAGTATCTTTATTCGGCAATGGAGGATTTCCGTATCGACATCATGATCGACAAGGGCCCGGGGGCGCGGTCGGTGCAGCTGTCGCTGTCGCCGTTCACGCTTGTGGGGGCGACTACGCGGTCGGGGATGCTTACTGCCCCTATGCGTGCGCGGTTCGGGATCAACTGTCATCTGGAGTACTACAAGCATGATGTGCTTGAGCGTATCATAGCCCGCTCTGCGGCTCTGCTTGGGGTGAAGTGCTCGGCCGAGGCTGCGCATGAGATAGCGATGCGTTCGCGCGGGACGCCGCGTATAGCCAATTCGCTTCTGCGGCGTGTGAGGGATTTCGCCCAGGTCAAAGGGTCGGGCGAGATAGATGTGGATATAGCCAGATATGCGCTCGAGGCTCTGAATATCGACCGTTACGGCCTTGACGAGATGGACCACAAGCTGCTGCTGACGATGATAGACAAGTTTAACGGCGGGCCTGTTGGGCTGTCGACCATCGCGACGGCCATAGGTGAGGAGCAGGATACGATAGAGGAGGTGTATGAGCCGTTCCTTATAATGGAGGGGTTCCTTCGCCGCACGCCGCGCGGGCGTGAGGTGACATCTCTTGCATATAATCATCTGAGGCTCAATCCTCCGGCTTCGCAGGGGAGCCTGTTTTGAGGCCGAGGGGCGGATAAAGCGGCCTTTTCAGGATAAGTAACTCTTATAAATTAGTTATAATTAAAATAATTTCAAGTAACCCTTCGGGCTGACACATCCTTATTCGTCTTTTCGGCGTTTTTCGCACTGTCACTCAGTTGTGTAGCTCGCTACACTCCTTCGCTCCATTTCGAAAACCACTCGAAAATACTTCATAATTATGTGTCAGCTAATTTATGCGAGTTACTTAGAGGTTGTTTAAAAACAAATGTGAAAGCCGGAGTCTATTCTCTTAAGATTCAACACGAAATATATCCAAGAGAATGGATGCAAACGGACATTTTTCACAACTTCCACAAAGGAACTTTATGAATAAAAATATAAATAAAAGTTACAATAGCCTGCATGGATGCCTTTTTGGCTCCCCTGTCCCTAATCTTCAGTCACCATGCTACAGCATGGCTCCTTCAGATTATGAACAGGTTAGCTCAAAAATCCATCCACTCCGGCTTCACATTTATTATTAAACAACCTCTTAATCGTAATAGAATTTCGGCATGTGCCGTTGAAGTTATGGCTGGTATAAAATCGCTTGCAAAGGATACTGCGATATACGGACTGAGCAGTATAGTGGGTAGGTTTCTCAACTGGTGTCTGGTGCCTCTGTACACGCAGATGTTCCCGCCGGATGAGTATGGCGTGGTGACGTATGTGTATTCGGCTGTCGCTCTCGCGCTTATCATTCTGACGTATGGTATGGAGACGGGTTTTTTCCGTTTTGCCAACCATGACCGCTATAAGGATCCTCTTGAGGTGTACTCCACGGCACTTGTGTCGCTCGGGGTTAGCTCGGTGCTGTTCATCGTGGCGATGCTTGCGTTCATCGGTCCGGTGTCGGAGGCTCTGCATGCGGGCAGCCATCATGACTATGTTGTGATGATGGTTGTGGCTGTCGCGCTTGACGCGTTCACGGCCCTGCCGTTCAGCTATCTCAGGTATGCCAAGCGTCCGATGAGGTTTGCGTCGCTGAGGCTTGTGAATATCGCTGTGAATATCGGTCTGAACCTTTTCTTTATTCTCATATGCCCGTGGCTCTGGGAGTATGCGCCCGGGTGGATAGCGTGGTTCTATGATCCGGATTTCGGGATAGGTTATATTTTCCTTGCCAATCTTGTTTCGTCGGTGCTCAATGTGGCGCTTCTTCTGCCGGAGCTGAGGGGTTTCCGTTGGAGGTTCAATCCGGCATTGTGGCGTGAGATGCTTGCATATTCGGCCCCGCTTCTTGTGCTCGGTGTCGCCGGCATCATGAACCAGACACTCGGGACTCTGCTTATGCCTGAGCTTTATGCCGACAAGGGTGAGGGGATCACTGCGGTGGGCATATATGGCGCGAACTATAAGATTGCTATCGTGATGGTGATGTTCATCCAGGCGTTCCGTTTTGCGTATGAGCCGTTCATATTTGCCAAGGCCAAGGCTCAGGGTGAGGACCGTCTGCAGAGCTATCGGGATGCGATGAGGTGGTTTGTGATATTCGGTATGGTGATTTTCCTTGGGGTTATGTATTATCTGGATATTCTGCGCCATTTCATCGCGGCTACGTATTTCAGCGGACTCAAGGTTGTGCCGATACTGATGATCGCGGAGCTGTTTTTCGGTGTTTTCTTCAATCTTTCGGTGTGGTATAAGATCACTGACCGCACGGTGTGGGGGATGTGGCTTTCGCTTCTGGGTCTTGTGATGACGGTGGGCCTGAATGTGCTGCTGGTGCCGCGCTACGGCTATATAGGGTGTGCGTGGGCGGCATTCGGATGTTATGGCGCGATGATGGCTGCGAGCTATATAGCGGGCCGCATGCATTATCCCATAGGATATAATGTGCCACGGCTTGCTTTCTACTTTGTGTCGGGCCTGGTGTTCTGGGTTGTGGGTGAGGTCATAGGGATTGATGCCCATCCCTGGCTTACGATGGCTATGCGTACGCCTCTGCTTGTGCTCTATGTGTTCATGGTGCTCCGGGTCGAGGGGGTGAAGCTTCGCGGCATCAGGGGATTTATCGACCGATAGCTGTCAGCGAGCCGGCTTGTGGCGGTTCTTCATTGGCCTCAGGAGCCGCAAAGAACAGATACCGCTGCTTCATGCGCTAAATATTTCTGATGAGATCGAAGTCTTTCAAATCGAAGTCTTTCAATAAGTCGGGTGAGGGGTGAATAAGGGAGTTTTATTTGCTATTGCGGTTGTCATGCAGTAACTTTGCAGTCAGTAAAGTAAAGAAACGCAGCAAAGCGTAATGTAATGCTGCAAAGTAAAGGAACGCTATTATGAAGAAAGAGATATTGATACCTTCGACGGAGGCTCTGGAGTCGGCCGCTGAGGAGTTTGTCGCTCTGATGGGCGATGAGACGGTGTATGCTTTCACCGGTGAGATGGGTGCGGGCAAGACGACATTCATCAATGCGCTGTGCCGCGCTCTTGGCGTGGAGGATGACCCTACGGGCTCACCTACGTTCGCGATAATCAATGAGTATCGTTCGGACACTACGGCCGAGCTGATCTATCATTTTGATCTTTACCGCATAGAGAACCTTGAGCAGGCTTTTGACATAGGTATAGAGGATTATCTTGATTCGGGTGCTCTCTGCTTCATAGAGTGGCCTGACCGCATAGAGGATATCCTTCCGGAGGATACTGTGAGTGTGAACATAGAGGTGCTTCCCGACGGGGCGCGCTGCCTCACTGTGGATGGCCTGAGCGAGGAGTGATGGAGCTTGTCAGGATAGATAGCGCGGGGTCGACGAGCACGTATCTTGCCGGTATTGCCGACGGGTGCTGCCACGGCACGGCTGTTATGGCCCGGGAGCAGACGGCAGGGCGCGGCCAGCGCGGGAATTCGTGGGAGGCTGAGCCGGGCAAGAATGTCACGATGTCGATACTCCTGCGCCCGGAGGGGCTTGAACCGGCCCGGCAGTTTGTCATATCGCAGGCGGTGTCGCTCGCGATGGTGGAGATGCTTGACTGCTTTATAGGAGCCGAGCCTGTCAGCATCAAGTGGCCCAACGATATCTATGTGGGTGACAGCAAGATTGCCGGCATACTCATAGAGAATGTGATAAGCGGCACGGAGATAAGCCGCACGATAGTGGGGATAGGGCTTAATGTGAACCAGACGGAATTTGTGTCCGATGCTCCTAATCCGGTGTCGCTCAAGGGTCTTATGCCTAAGGCGGACTTCGATGTCGATGCGCTTGGGGAGGCTCTTGCGAGGGATGTGATAGAGAAGACTGATCGTGCCCTGTCATCGGCGGAGGCTGCCGCTGAGGTGGCGGAGGCTTATTTCGCCCGTATGTGGAGGGGTGACGGCGGTTATCATCCGTATTATGACCATATGCGCGGTGTGTACATGGAGGCGCGCATAGATGCCGTGGCTGCCACGGGGCATATCACTCTTACCGACCGTGCCGACGGCGAGGCGAGGGTGTATGCGTTCAAGGAAATTTCAGCAGTGTTGTAGATGCCAGCTTCATCAGCCATCACTCTCGAGGAGTTCACCGCACGCATAGCCGGGGCTGTCAACGGATCGCCCGGGCTTGCAGGTGTGTGGGTCGTTGCCGAGACTTCGGATGTGCGCCGTTCGGGCCACTGTTATCTCGAACTTGTCCAGAAGCATCCGGTGACGGGTGACCCTGTGGCCCGTCTGCGCGGCACGATATGGCGCAGCGCGCTGGCTCAGATCGATGCCAAGTTCAGCGGGTCGACGGGCGAGCGTCTCGGGAGCGGGATGAAGGTGATGGTGAGAGTGACGGCGTCGTATCACCCGGCCTACGGGCTGTCGGGGAATATCACCGATATAGATCCGTCGTACACTCTCGGCGACCTTGTGCGCCGTCGTCAGGAGATAGTGGCGCGGTTGCGCGCCGAGGGGATCATTGACCTTAACCGTGAGGCGGAGTGGCCTGACGTGCCTCTGCGTGTTGCCGTGATCTCCGCGCAGGGTGCTGCGGGGTATGGCGATTTCATACATCAGCTGTACACGTGTCCGTCACGTCTTGACTTCAGGGTGAGGCTGTTTCCCGCGCTTATGCAGGGGAGCGGCGCGCCTGGCTCCATAATATCGGCTCTCGAGGCCATAGCCTCGGAGGAGGATGAATGGGACTGTGTGGTGATAATCCGTGGCGGAGGCGCGACGAGTGACCTTGCGGCGTTTGAGAATTATGATCTTGCGGCCAATATAGCGCAGTTTCCGCTGCCTGTGATGATAGGGATAGGGCATGAGCGTGATGTCACGGTGCTTGACTATGTTGCCAATATGCGTGTCAAGACCCCTACGGCGGCTGCGGAGTGGCTGATAGCGCGTGGGGAGTGTGCCCTTGGTGAGCTTGACCGCCTGGGGCATGAGGTGCTGCGTCTGGCGTCGGATATGCTTGCCGGGAGCCGTGAGCAGCTTGCGAGGATCGCGGCGTTGCTGCCGCATCTGCCGGTGACGGCTCTCGGGAATGCCCGCATCCGTGTGGACCGTCTGGCGCGTGCACTCGGTGACAGTGCCTCGGCGCGTCTGCGCCCGGAATATTCGCGTCTCGATGTCCTGGCCGAGCGAGTGGCGTCGGCACCTATGGCGGCGATTGACCGCCAGCGCGGGGTGCTTGAGCGTCTTGAAGGGCTTGTCAAGGTGCTGTCTCCCCAGGCCACGCTTTCGCGCGGCTATT
The DNA here is from genome assembly GCA_910588795.1 of uncultured Duncaniella sp. GTDB lineage: Bacteria > Bacteroidota > Bacteroidia > Bacteroidales > Muribaculaceae > Duncaniella. The sequence continues at coordinate 6,424 of CAJURI010000021.1, forward strand.
CCATAACCCGGGTCGGGGGGCATGCCGTGACGTCGGTGTCGCAGCTATCCGCGGGCACTGTTGTGGAGACCACTCTGGCCGACGGCTCGGTAAGGTCGACAGTGGAGTAGCCGCAATCTTGGAAATGAGGGAGAGCAAAAATTCTTTTTTTAAGAAATGAGGGTGTGTCAAAACATCCTTAATTTCTTTATATACGGACGTTATGACACATCCTCAAAAACTTTATCTAAATGTTTTTGTCGATGGCTTTCGGATTACTGCCGCAGCTGCATGCCGTCGAGGCAGAACCATGCGGGGGTGCGCATGTTTCCATGCTCATCCTTGTCGGAGGAGTCGAGGTAGAAGACCACCTTGTCAACAGCTCCAAGTCCGGCGAGGTCAAAGCGGGTCCAGTTGTTCACGATGTAGTCCCAGGCGGGGTTGGTCGTGTTGTGGCCTTTTTTGCATGAGAGGTCGAATGTGAGGCTTCCTGTCTCTCTGCCTTGGTTGAATCCTTTGGCTGTAAGGGTGAACCAGTCGCCCTGGCCGAATTTTTTGACTCCGCCCGGGACGTATGACTGCCATACGCCTTTTGGAGCCGACGGTACATAGGGATTGGCTTTCGGCTCCTCAGCTGTGCCGAATGTGTCGCCGTAGGACATGGCGTTGTAGGCCCAAGTGGTGTTGCTCACGAGGATGTATTCAATGACGCGAGGTTGGCTCATGGTGAAGAAAGCGTCATCGCCGCTGACGTGGCACACCAGGTAGGTCCCGGTGGTGTTGGGGCGTGTCGAGAATGTGCTGTAGCGCACGGAGTCTATGGCCGTCTCGGTGCCTGTCCATGTGAATGACCTCATGCTCCGGTTGCTTGCGCAGAAGCCTGCGGAGAGCTGTGTGCCGCTTGTCACGGCGTTGAAGTGTATGCCCTGCACGTCGAAGCCGCCCTGTTTTATCACGTGACTGAAACGCTGTGAGGGTGCGACTTCGTCGAATGTTATATTGGTGGGGTGGGGTATCACCAGGTCAATGTCGTCGCTGCATGAGGTCGCGGCCATGGAGGCCACCGCCAAAGCCAATATGGTGTATATTCCTGTTTTTTTCATGTTGTTTGGGTGTTATTCTAAGTCTGGGTTTTGATCTATCTTGTTTGAATGGGCCTTGATCTCTTCATCGGGTATCGGCCAGCAGTACTGGTTGGCGCTGAAGTTGACATCCGGCTTGAGGGTATATATCCAAGGGCGTCCGCCATGCTCGATGCGAACTGCGGCGAACCATGGCGACTCGTTCTCCATGATGAGTGTCACTACGTATTCCTTGAATATCTCGTCCATGAGCTGCGGGAGGGTCGACACTCCTGTTATGGCGGGGACTACGGGATCGGTGTAGGTGGCTCTCATTTCGTTGAGCTGTGCGAGCGCGCCGCTTATGTCGGAGGGGTTGGTGCGAGCGAGAAGCTCGGCTTTCATGATGTATAGCTCGGCATAGCGGAAGTTGTAGGAGGTGTATTTGTCGTCCATACCCTCGTAGCGACCGCGGTGGTAGAGCTTGACGGGTATTCCGTCCTTGCGTTGGTCCTGCCATGTCTCGGGGGAGCGTGCGTTGCCGAATGTCACTGCGTAGCGTGGGTCGGCTTCCAGCCATTCCTGTGGTATTTCGGTGAACTCGTTGTTGTAGTATAGCCCGTAGGAGTAGGTGAATTCGGAGTAGGAGAAGCTTGAGCCGTCGCCGAGATAGCGGCCGAAGAGGAGCTCTTCGGAATCCCATGCTTTATCGTAGAGGTCGGCGAGAACAGGCTCCATCCTGAACTTTGCGGGGGCATTCGAGAGGATGTCGTTGACCAGGATGAGCGCGTCGGCATAGTCTCCGTCCCATCCCCGGTAGAGGAGGAGCTTGGCGTGCATTGCCTGGGCAAACTGCTTTGAGACATGCCTGGGGTTGTTGAAGTCGGGAAGGTATTTTTCGGCAAACTCAAGGTCGTCGATTATCCTTTTGTAGCTGTCGCCGACGGAGATTCTTTCGGTCATGAGGTTGGAGAGTTCGGCAGGTTTGTCGCGGTAGATGAGACCGTAGGGGGAGTCGGCCGGGTCGAACCAGTGGGCGAATCCCCACATGAGGTGCAGGAACGCGTATCCACGGAAGAACCTGGCCTCGGCAAGGAGTGCGTTCTTGGCTGCTGCATTCGGATAGCGGTCGTCGGCGAGTCCTGTTATGCCTGTTATAGCTGCGTTGGTTGCGTTGACCACGTCGTACCATGACTTCCAAATCCCGGCAGTGTTATTGTTGGTCTGGGTGTATGCCATATTTATCATCATGGAATTGTAGTTCCACAGTCCTGCCATATCATGCCATTTTCCATAGAGGTCTCCGCCGAGGCTGCTGTTGGCTATATAGCGTCCGTAGATACCGTTGACAAGATTTTTGGCTCCGGTGTAGTTGAGCGCGGCGTTGTCGATGGTGAGCTGGTGTTCCGGCTGCTCTGTGAGAAAGTCCTCGCAGGAAGTGACGGTTGCCGCCATTCCGAGCAGCAGGGGGAGAATATATGATTTCTTCATGATTTTCTAAAGTTAGTCAATTGTGAGCTTCAGACCGAAATTGAAAGTCTTTGCGGCAGGATAGGTGCTGTAGTCAGTGCCTGTGCCGTAGAGCGCGCTTCCGCTTGTGGAGAAGTTGCCCTGTGGGTCCATGCCGGGATATTTGGTTATTGTGAAGAGGTTGGTTGCCTGGAAGGTGGCTTCGATCCCCTTTATGAGGAAGCCGGAGAACCATTTCCCGGGCAACTTGTAGGAAAGGTTGAGCGCGCTCAGACGCATATATGATGCATCGTGGAGCCAGCGGTTGGTGAACACGTTGTTCTGTCCCACACCGTAGTGGGTGATGATCGGATATGTGGCACCGGGACCTTTCATTGTCCAGCTGTCGAGCACGAGGTTGGGAGCATTGTAGACGTTCACGCCTCCAAACTTTGATGCCTCGCCGTCCCAGAAGCGTTTGCCTCCGAGAGAGTAGGTGAATGTCATGTTGAACATAAGGCCCTTCCATATGAGAGTGGATCCGAATCCGCCGAATAACTTTGGGTTGGAGGAGCCGAGTATCTTGCGGTCGCCGTCGGCAGTGATCTTCCCGTCGCCGTTGAGGTCCACGACGTAGACGTCGCCTGCGCCTTCGGTGAATGATGTGGCGCGGTAGTAGTTGGCGGGCCGTCCTGTGGCTGGGTCCATGGGTTTGAGAGCCCATACTTCCTCGTCGTTTTCATAGAATCGCCCGGCGTCGACATATCCGTAGAATGCACCCAGTTCACCCCCTTCTTCGAGCTTGAATGTCTGGTAGGTTCCTCCTCCGAGGAATTTTGTCACACCGTTGAGTTTTTCGAGCCGGCCTTTGTTGTGGGCGGCGTTGAAGTTGACATCCCATGTGAGGTCCCGGTCACGGAATATGGATACCGTTACGTCAAACTCCACGCCTGTGTTGCTTATCGCGCCTACGTTCTGGCTTGTGGAGGAGAAGGATGACGATGTCGGCACGGGCCTGTCGGTGATGAGGTTGTCGACGTATTTGCGGTACCATCCGAATGATCCTCGTATGCGGTCGTCGAGGAATCCGAAGTCAAGACCTATGTCGGTCTGGTTCTGGGATTCCCACTGCAGGAGGTTGTTGCCGAGCGAAGAGGGGTAGGCCCCGGGCTGTCCGTCGTAGGTGTTTGAGGTGATGTAGCTCGTGTAGTCGTAGTATCCGAGGTTCTGTGAGCCGGTCTTACCGTAGGAAGCGCGTATCTTGGCATAGGAGAGTATCCCTCTGAGCGGTGACATGAATTCTTCGTTGGATATGATCCATCCGATGGCACCCGAGGGGAAGTAGCCCCACCGCTGGTCCTTACCGAAGCGTGACGATCCGTCGGCGCGGAATGTGGCTGTGAGGAGGTAGCGGTTGAGGAGCTTGTACTGCACGCGGCCGAATGCCGACACCATCGATGAGTTGTACTTGTTGCTGCTGATGCTGCTGCGTGTCGCCGCGCTGTTGAGGTTGGTGAGTATGTCGTCGTCAGGATAGTTGGATCCTGCGGCATAGAGGAACTTGCTTGTCTGGCGTTCGAGCGACTGACCGACCATGGCTGTGAGGTCGTGGATCCCCATTGTCTTGTAGAATGTGAGGAGGTTGTCCCACATTATCACGGAGTTCTGTGTGGCGCGCTGGTTGCCGGAGTTGGTGTCTCCCTGGTAGTAGCGGCGGTTGAAGTTGTCGGTGTTGACGTTGGAGTATGTGGCGGTGAGTGTGGAACGGAATTTCAGGAATGGGAAAATGTCGTATTCCACGAAGGCGTTTCCGTTGAAGTTCTTGGAGTCGCTGTCGCTCTTGTCGAGGAGCTCGACAAGGGGATTTTTGGTATAGAAGTCGATGGTGTTGATCTCGCCGTCCTCATTGTACATGGGGTAGTCGGGGCGCATGCGTATGATCTTGTCGATGAGGTTGTCCTTGTTGGATGCGCGGCGGGTGGAAGCGTCCATGTTGAGCCCGAACTTCACTTGGTCGCTTGCCTTTGCCTCGAAGTTGAAGCGCGCGCCGAAGTAGCGAGAGGTTGATCCTTTCACGATGCCGTCCTGGTCCTTGAAGTTGACGGATGCGTAGTAGGATGATGTCTTGCTTCCTCCTCGGATCGACACGTTGTAGTCCTGTACGAGAGCGTCCTGGGTCATTGCGTCCCAGTAGTTGTCATGCCCGTCGTAATAGGCGTTAGGGAGCCATAGGTCGGCAATGTCGCTCATGTCCCATTGCGAAGTGTTGATCTTCTGGTAGCGGTTTATGTCCATGTACTTCTTGTTGAAGTATGTGAGACCACCGTTGCGGAATGCCTCTACGAGGTTGGCCTGCTTGGAGAACGCAATGTATTCCTCGGCATTCATTGATTTGAATGCGTCGGAGTCGATCTTCTGCCAGCCCATTCTGCCGCTGAACTCTATGGTGGGTTTCATGCCTTCAGATCCGCTTTTTGTGGTGACGATGACCACGCCGTTGGCTGCGCGGGATCCGTAGATGGCTGTTGCGGAGGCGTCCTTGAGAATGTCGACGCTTGCGACGTCGTTGAGGTTGAGGTTGTAGAGGGCGTTGGATACGTCACCGCTGATGGAACTGTTGTATTGCGGGACACCGTCGATGACCCACAGGGGCTGCCCGTCGCCGGAGAGGGATGACTGTCCGCGTATGACGACCGACACGGGTGATGTGGGTGATGCGCTTGATATCATGACGTTGACGCCGGCGGCCTTGCCCTGGAGAAGGCTTGATACGCTCGAGGTCATGGGCGCCATCTCGACGTCGCGTGTGGTGAGGCGCGACACTGATCCTGTGAGGTCCTTGGCTTTGGCTGTTCCGTAGCCGATCACGACTACTTCGTCGAGGTTGCTTGTGCTGGATGTCAGTGTGATCTCCATCTCCTTGCCTGCTACGGCGGGGACGGTGGCGGTGGTCATGCCCACGTAGCTGACCACGAGCTGGGGATTGCTGCGTACGGATGTGTTGTTTGTCAGGGTAAAGCGGCCGTTAATGTCGGTCACTGTTCCGATTTTTGCGTCCTTGAAGCGGACTGTGGCACCGGGGAGCGGTTCGCCGTCGGTGTCAGTTACTGTACCTGTGATGGTTTCGATAGGCCGGGGTGCTGCGGATGCAGATGCGGGGTCGGAAGTGCCGGCTGAATGTGCCGGGAAAGTCCCCGGGACTGACCCCATAAGAATGAGGGCTATAGCAATCGCTTTTTGCCTGCTACAAAATACCCCCCCCGTTTATTAAAAAGTGTAAACATTGCTTTTGAGGGATGAATTGTTAATAATGTGAATGTGATTGGATAGCTGAAAAGTGTTGTATGAACAACTTCAGATGATTGATTGTACGGGTGCAAATTTATAATAAATAAGATTCTTTTGCAAAAAAAATTAAATTAATTTTAAGTGTTCGATATACACTTTTAATTGTCCGGAGGTTGGGAATGCTGTCTGAGCCGGAGAGTCGGGCACTTTTTGTGAAAATTTGTGATAATGTCGCGCAGAATTTTTATCTTTGCAACTTCTAATACAATACAGGTATGAGACATATACTGCTATTCATAATGCTCGGGGCTGCTCTTGCTGTGGTGCCCGGATGCGGCTCCAAGGGGGGCAATGCCGAAGCCTCGGTGGCTGAGAGCGTCGAGGACCAGAACACGCAGCTTGCGGCTGCACTGAATGTTGGTGACCTGAGGCATGCCTCGGAGATGGCCGACAGCATGTCGCTGTTTGTCGACGATTTCACTCCTGAGCAGACAGTGCAGGTGCTCATGGCGTTTCTGTCGGTGCATAACGACGCCGTAGCCAAGGGAGACCGCCGCCGAGACCTCGAGACCCTGCGGAAGTATGTGGATGTGTATGACATAGCCGTCGGCGCGAATCCCAATGACACGCGTGCGGCTTTCGCGAAGGCCAAGAAGCTCAATCCGGCTGTCGACTTCGATTCGGTGGCCAGGTCGTTCCGCGAGCGGCTCTCGCAGTATGACGCCATACAGGACGGCTCGCTTGTGGCAGCGGAGGCTGAACAGGCCGACAGTGCCGCCAAAGACAGCGTGACAGAAGAGATACCACTTGAGTTAAGACCGGCAGAATGAGCAAGCGCAGCATAATCACATTCCTCGCATGTGTCGCCGTGATAGCGGCGGCCGCATTCGCGTTCTTCTATCCCGACGCGAGCCAGGGCAATGAACTGAGGCAGCACGACATGCTTCAGGGTATAGCCAACAGCCATGAGGCCAAGACGTATCTGGAGGCCACTGGGGAGACTCCGCGCTGGACTAACGCGCTGTTCTCGGGTATGCCGACGTTCCAGATAAGCGTTGACTATCCGTCGGCCCATCTCTACAGCTGGGTCAACCATGTGATGGGTCTGGGGCTCCCGTCGCCGTCGTCGCTCATGGCAATGATGATGATGGGGTTCTTCATAATGCTCATGGCCATGGGTATGCGGTGGTACATAGCCCTGATAGGAGCTGTCGCCTATGGTTTCTCTACCTATTTTGTCATAATAATCGGAGCCGGACACATATGGAAGTTTGTCACGCTGGCCTATATACCTCCTACCATCGGCGGCGTTATACTGTGTTACCGCGGGCGGTATCTTGCCGGGTCTGCCATGGCGGCGTTCTTCGCGATGATGCAGATAGCCAACAACCATGTGCAGATGACCTATTATTTCCTCTTCGTGATACTCGGTGTGGTGATAGCCTTCCTTGTGTCGGACTGGAAGGGGGGCAACATAAAGGGGTGGGGCAAGGCCACCGGCTGCCTCGCTGTGGCCGCGCTGCTGGCTGTGGCCGCCAATATGCCCAATCTGTACAATACGTATGAATACTCCAAGGAGACTATGCGCGGAAGGCATTCCGAACTGACGCAGCCCGATGCGGCGGAGGGGCAGACCTCTTCGGGTCTTGACAAGGACTATATAACCCAGTACAGCTATCAGCCGTCGGAGACTTTCTCGCTCCTTATCCCCAACATCAAGGGCGGGGCGTCGGCGCGTCCGGTGCAGGGGCAGTTCAAGGCCATGAACCTCGGCGAGCTTGATGATGCCAAGGGGTACGGGCAGCTTGAGCAGCAGTATCTGTCGTATATGAGCCAGTACTTCGGCGATCCGGAGGGCACCAACGGCCCTGTCTATGTCGGGGCGTTGATATTTGCTCTCTTCCTTCTGGGATGTGTGATTGTGAAGGGGCCTCTGAAGTGGGCTTTGGTCGTGCTCACGGTGTTCTCCATATTGCTTGCGTGGGGCAAGCATGCCATGACGTTCACTGACATAATGCTGTCGGTGGTGCCGATGTATTCCAAATTCCGCACGGTGGAGAGCATCCTTGTGATAGCTGAGTTCACGATGCCGCTGCTTGCCGTGATGGCACTTCAGCAGGTGCTCACCACCGAGGGGGCTTATGCCGGATACCGCAAGCCGTTCTGCTGGTGCTTCGGGATCACACTCGGGCTTTGCCTTATAGGGTGGCTTGCGCCGGGAGTGTACGGATCGGCCATATCGGAGAATGACCGTATGCTCGACGGCTACATCACCTCGTCGCTTATGCAGCAGGGGTATGACAGCGGAACGGCCATGCAGTTCTCGCTCAGCAATCCGTCGATATATTCGGCCGTGGAGTCGCTGCGTTACGGGCTGCTGTCGGCCGATGCGGTGAGAAGCCTGCTTGTGGCCGGTGCCGGAGGTGTGATCCTCCTGCTCTTCATGCGCGGTAAGCTCAAGGCCACGTGGACAGTGGTGACAATAGGTGTGCTTGTGCTTGCCGACCTCTACGGCGTCAACAAGCGTTATCTGAGCCATGACAGCTTCGCTCCCAAGCAGCTTACAGTGGGGGCTCCGATAGCCAAGACCCCGGCAGACGAGATGATACTCAGGGACACTGTGAGGAATTACCGCGTGATGGACATACCGCGCTTCTACAGTGCCGATCCGTCGTACTATCACAAGACCATAGGCGGGTATCATGCCGCCAAGCTTACCCGCTATCAGGACCTCATAGACCGGCATCTGTCGCATTTCACCAAGGACACACAGACTGATGCCGACTGGAATGTGCTCAATATGCTCAATGCCCGCTATGTTGTGGGGATGGACGGCACGCCGCTGCTCAATCCCGAGGCCATGGGGAATGCCTGGTGGGTGGACAGGGTGAGCTATGTCGACGGTGCTGACGCCGAGATGGACGGGCTTTCGCGTATCAATCCTGCCGTTGAGGCTGTGGCCGACAGAAGTTTCCGCGATGTGCTCGGCGACGGGTCGGCCGCCGCGCCCGGCGACACGATCTACGAGACCTCCTATGCTCCTGACCGTCTGACCTACAGGGCAAAGAGTGTCAATGGCGGTGTGGCAGTGTTCTCCGAGGTGTTCTTTCCCTGGGGCTGGGAGGCGACCGTTGACGGCAAGCCGGCTGAGATAGGGCGGGTCAACTATGTGCTGCGCGCGCTCAGGGTTCCGGCCGGAGAGCATGAGATAGTGATGACGTTTGACCCGAGGTCGCTCCGTACCACCAATGTGCTTGCCACGGTGTCCATTATCCTCATATATATAGCTGCCGCGTCGGCTGTGTTTGTGGCCGTGCGTCCTAAGAAGAGGCGCGTGAAGTGATGGCGGGGGGTGTGGGCCGGTGTGTCATGAGGTGGTGGCGCGGCAAGGGTCACGGTGTGCATTCACCTTTTGCCTACCGCTTCATACGCAGTGTGCTGCGTGAGCGAGGCTCTTACTATGCGTCAACGGAACTTTCCCGCATGGCTGATCCGAAGTGGTGCGGCCTGCTGTTTCGCCTTGTGTGCGAGTTTGAGCCGGTGAGTGTGGTGTCGCCGTCATTCACCGGTGAGGAACGCCGGACCATAGCTCTTGCTGACAGCCGTGTGGCGTTCGGCATCGGGGGGCGTGAAGGGTGCCTGTCGCTCGAATGCGGCTCCATGACCGTTACCGTGGTGCGGGATGTGTGTGCGTCAGGACCGCTGTGGGAGGAGATGAAGGGTGAGATGAGGCATGGCATGGCATTCACTGACGGAAGGAGGGGAGTCCTGGTGCCCCGTCCCGATCTGCCCCGCCAGGATTTCGAGACAGCTTTTGCGTGAGATTGTTTTGTGGAACTGTTTAACTGAATACCTATGCGGAGCCTTGACGACCTTGACAGAGTGATGAAGGAGTATGGCCTGTACCTCAGGCTGGAGAGGGGGCTTTCGGACAATACCCGCGAGGGGTATATGCGCGATGTGTCGAGGCTGCTTGCCTGGCTTACGGGCGAGGTGAGGCAACTCAGGGATGTGACCATCGACACTCTCAGGCTTTATCTCGGAGATCTCCATGATGTGGGGATCGCTGTGAGGTCGCAGGCGAGGATCGTTGCGTCGCTGAGGTCATTTTTCGGTTACCTATCAATGGAGGGTTACCTCCCGGGCAACCCTGCGGAGCTGCTTGAGACCCCCAGGCTTGGGCTGCACCTGCCTGAGGTGCTGACTGTCGGGGAGATCGACAGCATGATCGCCGCGATAGACTGCTCCAAGGAGGAGTGCCGGCGTGACCGGGCCATGATGGAGGTGCTTTACGGGTGCGGGCTGCGCGTGAGCGAGATGACAGGGCTTGAGATATCGCGGACTTATCTTGACGACGGTTTCCTCGTGGTGCTCGGCAAGGGGGACAAGGAGAGGATGGTGCCGATGTCGGAGACGTCGGTGGAAGAGGTCAGGGAGTGGCTGAAGGACCGCAGCCGCATGAAGGTGAAGCCCGGAGACGAGAATATACTGTTTCTCAACCGGCGCGGCGGGAGGCTCACGCGCCAGCGGGCGTTTCAGATAGTCAAGGGGCTTGCCGAGGCGGCCGGCATACGCAAGAGCATTTCGCCCCACACGCTGCGCCATTCGTTTGCCACGCATCTGCTTGAGGGGGGCGCGAATCTGCGTGCCATACAGCAGATGCTCGGGCATGAGTCGATAGCTACGACGCAGATCTATATACATCTCGACGCCTCCACTCTCCGGTCGGACATACTTGCATATCATCCCAGAAATCTCCGTTAGCGGCTTCGGTCCCGGCGATGGCGGGGAGCGGGGCTTTAACATGTGTTATGAAACACCCTCTTAAAAGTTTTTTTGTGCGGTGTCGCAACATCCGCAACACTTTGGGCTTGTCATGTGGCGCGTAGCGGTGTTATATTTGTAGTCCAAACGTTAAAAAGACTATGATTATGAGATGTAACGCCTATAAGGTGATCGCCGCAGTAGCAGCGTCACTTTTTGCCGTGCCGGCGAGCATGACTGCGCAGGATGCCGCAGCCCGGACAGTAGAGATAGCCGAGACGGCCGAGTTTGTCCCCCATTGGTTCATGCAGCTTCAGGCCGGGGGCGCGTATACCGTGGGAGAGAGCAATACGTTCAAGGATCTGTTGTCGCCGGCGGCGTCGCTTTATGCCGGCTACAGGTTCAGCCCTGTGATCGGTGTGCGAGCCGGCGTGAGCGGCTGGCAGGCCCGCGGCATATGGGTGGCTCCGCGCGAGAAGTATAAATTCAATTATCTGCAGGGGAATGTGGATCTTATGGTGTCGCTTACGAATGCCTTCTGCGGCTATTCCCCGGCGCGCCGGCTTGACGTGTATGCCTTTGCCGGCGTGGGTGGAGCCTTAGGGTTCCATAACAGTGAGGCGGTCGCGCTTGCCGCCCGCGGATGTGACTTTGAAAAACTGTGGACCGGGAAAAAGTTTTTCCCGGCAGGCCGTGTCGGCGCGGGTGTCGACATCAAGGTGGGACGCCGCGTGGCCATCAATCTTGAGGTGAATGCCAATATGCTTCCCGACAAGTTCAACTCCAAGAAAGGGAGCACATTTGACTGGCAGTTCAACGGGCTTGTCGGCGTGACCTACAGTTTCGGCTCTGCGGCCAGGAAAGAGATAGCCGTTGTGGAGGAGACCGTGGAGGTGCAGCCGGCCCCCGCCCCGCAGCCGGTGGTGGCTCCGGAGCCTGCAAGACCGGCCCCTGCTCCTGCGCCTGTTGAGACTGTGAAGCCGGCCGAAATGAAGCAGGATGTGTTCTTCCTGATCAATTCCTCGCAGGTGCGTCCTGCCGAGCAGTCCAAGATAGACGCTCTCGCCGGATATATGAAGCAGTATCCTGACGCCAAGGTCACCGTGACGGGATATGCCGACAAGGCTACCGGCTCGGCGCGTTACAACATGACCATCTCACGCAAGCGCGCTCAGGCTGTGGCCGATGCCCTTACGAAAGCCGGAATCGCCCCGGCCCGCATCACCGTCGAGGCCAAGGGTGACACCGAGCAGCCATTCGAAGGTGTAGAGAAGAACCGCGTCGCCATAGCAATAGCAAGATAGATGCCGCTTTAGGCTCTAAGTAACTCTTATAAATTAGTTATAATTAAAATAATTTCAAGTAACCCTTCGGGCTGACACATCCTTATTCGTCTTTTCGGCGTTTTTCGCACTGTCACTCAGTTGTGTAGCTCGCTACACTCCTTCGCTCCATTTCGAAAACCACTCGAAAATACTTCATAATTATGTGTCAGCTAATTTATGCGAGTTACTTAAGAGTTTTTAAGCAATCTTTAAGCCTTTTTCAAACGACCGCAACCTGACCATCAATGTTTTTTAGCGGACGGCCCTTGGAAGATTCACAGATCTTTCAAGGCTCGCCTTGCTTTTGTCTGACATGATGATCCCGTTGGCATTTTTCGAGAATGTTTTAAACAACCATTAAGAGAATATTTTTAACATCCTCTTAAGCATCCGGATTTTTAAATAAGTCCTTCGTCCGGCTGTGTTAACACTTATTAACTTTTAGGGGGGGGGGAGTAAAAACATTTATTTGTATTAATTTTGTCTAAATTACGAAGACTTTATAGACGGTTGTTTTGTCACATATCTTTAAAATCAATCTTTTTTTAATTTATTGAGAGGATATTTTGATTGAAATCAATCCAAGCTATATATAATACCAATCATAAATTCACTGTTAATGAGACCATTCATAATAGCCCTGATCTCAGGGATCATGACTATTGCAACTGTCGGGGCACAGGAACCTGTAGACGCGGGGAATGTGTCTCTTCCATCTGAACGCTTTGCGCTCAAAACCAATCTCATATATGATGCCTTGCTCATGCCTTCGCTCGAAATAGAGTATATGGTAAACGATAAATGGTCAGTGGCACTGGAGGGGGATCTTGCATGGTGGAAGAACGATCCAAAGCATAAGTATTACCAGATAATGTATATACAGCCTGAGGCCAAATGGTGGTTCCGTGCAAAAGGTCCCTGGCATGGCATGTATGCCGGATTTCTTGCCGGAGGAGGCAAATATGACCTCGAGAACGGCAAGAAAGGTTACAAGGGGGAGGGTTTCATAACCGGTTTCAGCTTCGGTTACATGTGGCCCGTATCGCGCAACCTGTCCTTGGAAGCAGCTTTGGGAATAGGATATATGTACACAAGATATAAGGAGTACCATCCGTATGACGGACATTATCTGTATGACCGTACGGCCACGACCAATTATTTCGGGCCTGTCAAGGCCAAATTCGCTTTTGTGTGGCGTTTCACAGGCTTCAAAAGCAATAGCAGGAAAGGAGGCGTGAAATGAGGATTCATTGTAAAAATGCCATACGGGCCCTGCTTTTGGGTATGATATTGTGCAGTGTGGCCTCGTCATGCCGCAAGGACTTGTGCTATAATCATTTCAGAGCAGCCTCGGTGTCGCTTGACTGGGAATATGCCTGGGAGCGTGACTACGGAATGCATTATGCCGATATATGGGACGAGGACCTGCACGGGTTTTCCTATAATTCATTGTTGCCCGGGCGTCCCGAGGGCGTGACTCTGCTCGTATATGGCGATGAGGACTCCCCTTCGGTGTCATTCATGGGGGCGGAAGGGGCCGATGTCAGCATGTATGGCGACGAGTCGCGATCGTTTCTGTTCTACAATAATGATACCGAGTATATAGTGATCTCCGATGTCGGGAAATTGCCTTCAGCCAGGGCGAGCACGACGGGCCGTTCACGCTCCTCTCTGACTAAAATAACCGAACTGCATCCTGACGAACGCACCATAAATCCGCCGGATGTGCTTTTTGCGTCCTTTGTCGAGGAAGCGCCTGAAGTAGGGGTCCATCAGTTGAAGCCGCTGCGTGTGAATATGCAACCTTTGGTGTACACTTACATCATACGCTACGAGTTCGAGCATGGCAAAGAGCATGTCGCGCTTGCCCGTGGAGCTCTTGCCGGAATGGCGGAGAGTGTGTATCTGCGCGACGGTGTGACTTCGGAAGAGAGTGCGACACTCCTGTATGATTGCGTGATGACAGATTATGGCGCAATGGCAAAGGTAAGGTCGTTCGGAATTCCCGGTTTTCCGGATGAATATTATGGCCGCGCTCCCCGGACCGGCAACGGGCATATATACACACTCAATCTGGAAGTGCGCCTTACGAACGGCAATATCAAGGAGCTGACGTTTGATGTGACCCCTCAGCTTGAACGGCAGCCCCGAGGCGGTGTCATCACTGTAAGAGGCATCCGTGTGGAGGACAGCGAAAACCAAAGCGATTCGGGCTTCGATGTCACAGTGGAGGACTGGGGCGAGCATGAGGACATAGATCTTCCTGTGGGCAGCCAGCAATTATAATCATGTTAAAACTATCACATATAATTTATTAACCGTTTTATTATCTCATTTTATGAAGAAATCATTATCACTGATTGCTGTGGCAGCCATGTCGTTGACCGCATGCACGCAGTCGGATGTGATTGAAGAGAACGTGCAGAGCAACAATGCCATCGGTTTCAATACCATGGTCAACAGAGGTTCGCGTGCTATCGAAAGCAACACATTCAAGCAGTTCTATGTATTTGGCAACTACCATTCAGACAGTAAACCCGCTGCACCTGTGGAGGTGTTTACCGGTACATCCGTCACACGTGAAAACACCACGGACGGTACTCCATGGACATATACCGGCAAACGCTACTGGATAAATGGAGCCAAATACTATTTCTCGGCTTATGCCATCGATGGAGGCACCATAGAGAAAGGCACTCCTGTCTATACACACGATGATGCCGGTAAATATACATTTAAAATCAGCGATTTCATCTGTGACCATACTCAGCAGAAGGATCTCGTATATGCAGCAGCTGGTTCTTTTGAGTCGCCTATAGTAGGAAAAAATGAGGATAATGCTGTGGTGCCATTCGCATTCAAGCATGTGCTTTCCCGTCTTGATTTCGTGTTCAAGACCAATTTCCCTGAAGGCTACAAAGTTACAATCAGCAGTGTGACAGTACAGGATGTCCGCAACAAAGCAACATTCACAGGAAAGCAGTATGCTGCCGACGCCAACGTCTCTGCTGATGCTGTAGGCTCATGGAGCGAGCCGGAACGCGTTCCTGAAACACCTTACATCTCAGTTCCGTTTGAGACAGGCGCAAATATGACCATAGATAACACTATGACTGACGGACTCCGCTCCGGCTTTGTCTATGTGATACCTTACCATTATAAGACATTGGCCCAAAATGGCAAGGGTGTGGCTATCCAGTTCACTGTACTCGTTAAGGATCCTGCCGGTAACGAAGTGCTCAACAAGCAGCTTGCAGGCCGCTGGCGTCCGATGTGGGATATGAACAAGACATATACCTACACCATAAATATCAATGGCGAGGCTTCCGGTCTTGAGGAGATCCAGTTCAGCGGAAGCGTCGGCGACTGGGTAACCGGCACACCTGCCAATCCGTCGTTTGATCTTGGCGCAGGCGAGCTTCCTTCAATCGAGCCACAGGCCTGACATTACCCCCCCCATGTGGGTGAAATGACCACTACATTATGATGACGGGGGGGGAGACCCCTGTCATCAATCCATATCCGCCAAGGGCACTTGTCCGATCGACAAATGTCCGGCCGGGTGCCCTTGGCTTTAATTACACTTTCACAACAATGCAGTTGCAACTGAATCATATAGCCGCTGTCATGGCAGTCATGCTGTCCGCGACGTCATGTTCCGACAGCAAGGAAGAAACGACCTTGCAGCCTGATGCGCAGGGGTGCGCACTGACGTTTGCCGCTCACAACAGTTCGCGTAGCCTTATTGAAAAGGACGGCGACCTGTATGCCGGCGGATTTGCCGTGTGGGGAGAGTATGTTCCCATGAACAAACCCGGGAGCCCGGTCAACGTGTTTACGGCAACTCCTGTGACCCACACTGACGCCGGCGGATGGGGATATACCGACACACGATATTGGTTTGTGGGTCAGGCGTATTCGTTTGTGGCCTTGCATCCGGCATCGGTTGCCGCTGAAGCACGTTATGAGGGTGGCACAACACTTGGCTTGACGGGCTACGACGTGATATCCGGCAGTCACAAGGGGGTTGATCTCCTTGCCGATGCCGCCACGCGTCAGTGCACGGATTTAGGCATGGGTGTTGTCGGTTTCAACTTCAGGCACCTGCTTGCCCAGCTTAACTTTGTTCCGCGCCTGAATCCGGCAGTGACACAGACCGTGGTCATAGACGAGGCGTCGGTCTACGGCATCCCTTCGGCCGGTACATGGACAGGATTCAGTGCCGACGGGACCTTCTCATGGGTTGCAGACACCGGCACCGGAAGCATGACCACACAGGCCCGTCCTCTCGGGGCCATCAATTCGGCTGTGAGTGTCTCCAATAGCGACGCCGAGATCAAACCACTGTTCACAAATACCAATCCTTTGCTTTGTGTGCCTCAGGCAGTGCCTTATGAGGCAGTGATCCGCGTCACATATCACTATGCCGACACACCTGACAACAAGATCACTTCGGTGTATAATCTGCAGCTGGCTTCGACGACATTGCTTAACGGGTGGGAAGCCGGCAAGTCCTATCGCTATACATTCGAGATAGGCAGCAATGACTTCATCCTTTTCTCTGAGCCGGAGGTTATGCCCTGGGATGAAAAGGGTGGCAGCAATATCATCATACAGGGTGATGAGACTGCTTAACGGACGAATAACATGATACATATGTGCAAAATCAAGATATTTTCATTACTGCTCACGGGCGTGACCTTGCTAACGCTGCCGTCGTGCAGTGAGGAACCGGCGTACGGAGAGACGCAGGATGATTCAACCTATATATTGTTCGGCAAGCCCGAGATCTCGCTTTTCGGGATCAGTTCGCGCAGCGGCATGGAGAATTCATTGGACGGAGATTTCTGTGTGTACGGCTATTGTGCGCCCAGGGATGTCGCAAACAATAAAGTGACCAACTGGAATAACGCTCAGGCCGGATGGGTCAGCAAGTCGCCGTATGTCATACCGAATATATTCTGCAAGCAGAGGGTGGAACGCAACGGCAAATATGCGCTTGACAACGGCCAGCTCAGGAGCTGGGAAACGTATGCCGGACTTGACCCGTTGCAGTTCAAGTACACTTTCATATCGTATTATCCTCATGACGGAGGACTCTTCACTATGAAGACGCGCAATGACAAAAGCAACGAGGCCACAGCTGAATCAATGGGTGTGCCTGTGCTGACATTCAACATGCCGTTCAGAGACACGGGGAGTGCCGACCCGACGGTGCGCCTAAACATAGGGGATATCAAGGATGCGATGATCGCAGCTGTGTTTGACCGCACCAGATCGCAGGGACCTGTGGATTTCCGTTTCGAGCATCTGCTGAGCGCGTTCAGATTTAAAATCAACAATTACACCAACCTGTTGCTTCAGATAAACAGGGTGGAGCTTTCGGGATCGTTTTTCAGGTCGGCGGACATAGATTTCTCCGAGACCACTATTGCAAGGCCCAAGGCAACCGGCGAATACAGCGGGACATTTGTCATCCTTGACGGAGACGGCACGCCGCAGCAGATAGCGTCGCAGAGCGAGTCGGGGGATTTCCTTGGCGCATCGGACGAAAACAGTCATGAGGGTGTGACACTGATGCTGCTTGCCGACATAAATGCCGATAATCTTAAGAACTATAATTATCTCGGTCCGGGCACCGCTCCAACTCTGGTGCTTGACTACACATTGTACAACGAACAGAACAATACTGTGGTGGCGGATTATAAGAATGTCACTACATCGTTCAATCCAGCCAATCCATCGGCCGGTGTGCGCTATACCGTGAATCTGAATTTTGTGGGCAATGAATTCATTCTTGTTTTCATGCCTGAAGGTGATTCATGGGAAGGTGACAAGGATAATGACATCATAATAAACTGACGACGGGAGGTGGCAAAGACAATAGATATCATGAGATTCAATATAAAGAGAATTCTTACCGGAATAGTTCCCGCAATGGCGGTGATGCTGACTGTCACGGGATGTTCAGAGGAGTCAATCGAGACAGGGGTGCGCACTGACGGCACACTTATCCTTACGGCACGTTGCGGAAACATGTTGCCGCAGTATGTCGATCCCTCCTCCGCTGACTCGCGTGCAGGAGACCTTAAGGATGAGGACGAGAGGCGTATCAACACTCTGCATGTGTTCTTTTTTGACAGCCGGGCGGATGCCGACGGTAACCATCCGCTCGTCATGACCACGGGTATAGGGTTTGACGCATATCAGCGGATAGAGACCAATATCCTTGCCGTGCCGAATCTCGACAAGATATTCACAGAGATAGGTAACCGTGATATACGGGTCTGCGCACTGGCCAATCTTTCAGGAGGGACGCAGTTCCGGACATCGTTCACGCCTGACGGTGACATGCCCGGGCTTCATCGCGATAGTCCCGTTGACGCATCACCCAATGTATATGAGATAAAATGTTACGAGGATCTGCAGGACTGGGTCTACTGTCCGGTGCTCCGTTCGGAGGAGGGACGTGACATAGACCAGCTGCCTAAAGCCGGCATGCCTATGATGGGGGAGCGTGTCATAAAACAGAGCGATTATGTGTCCAACAAGAATGTACGAATCGACCTGAAGGCACTTATGGCGCGTATCGACCTTAATATCAAGCTTGATCCGTCAAACGAAAGCGGCACCGGCCTTCCCAGGATGACAATAACCGAGTATGGCGTGATGAATATGCCGACCCGTGTCCCGTACGTGGCGCGCAACGGCGGTGCATATAACGAGAAGGCCGACACTACCAACCAGCCTTTAGAGCCGGTATTGACAAAAAAGGAGACCCGTGTGCTCTCCAAAGGTGATCTGGTGCGTTTCCACTATTATACGTATGAGAACGTCCGCCAGCCAAACTGGGATGCAAAGCGCACCAACAAGACTGATGCCTACAATGTAGACAGGACGGCCATAATCTACCCCGAAGGTGTGGATACCGATGAGGAAAAGCAACGCTGGAAGCCTACGGTGGCGCGTACGTGGTCGGCATCGGCGATTGTGCTTAAAGCCGACTATATAACGCACCAGAATCTCACTTACAAGGCTCAGTTCACTATATTCATAGGGGAAAACACAGTAGATGATTTCACCGTGAGGCGTAACCGCCAGTATGTGAACAATGTCTCGATAAGGGGCCTCGATTATGTGCGTAACTCGGACGACGGTGTGTACACATTTGACGGGCGTGTAAACGTGAAGACCGACAATCCTGTGTATATTTCAGTGGTGAACGAACGTAAGGTCGACGCACACGCTTCGGTGTTGCCTATGGACTTCTTCTTCCTGAGACCGCTCAATGCTGACGGGACGGTGCCGAATTCATCGGTGAAGGTGTCATTGAAGGATCCGACCACAGGTGTTGCACCCGACTGGATACGCATGGAGATGATCACAGCGGCAGAAATGAAGTCGGGCGTAGTGTCACGTGATGGAAGTACTGACGGCTATATCCAGGGAATGGACGGCACGGAATACTCTCCCGGGACAGGAGCACGCAAATATTTTACTCAGGATCTGGTCACAACGACTCTGCGTGAAAATGATGAATGCACCATATATCGTCGTCAGCCCGATGCGCATACCGATGGCTCACGCACCCGCATATACTTCTACATAGATGAGAATATACCGGCTACCGCTCCAAGCGGCGACGAGAATGTCCCGGACCGCACGGCGACGGTGTATATAAGTTACAAAAACGAAGAGACCGGGGAGACACGCGAACGTACCATAGACATAAATCAGCGTGGCCTTCTCAGGATTAAACCGTCAGGTGTGGTGAATGAGCGCACACTGGATTTCTTCATAGAGTACTATGAGGAGTACATGGCGCACAATGACCCTCTTGATCTGCACTCAATGCCCGGCGAACTCTATTCAGGCCTTCGATGGGTTAACCCGGGAGGCAATGTGAGCTCTAATTTCGCAACCGATGATGCTTATCGTTCTTGGCTTGTAAATAAGGGATATGTGGGTCTGTTTAATCTTGGACTGGGACGGCATCGTTCATATAATATCTACGGTGAAAAAGATGGGTACTGGATGACTGATTTCATGATAAACGGACGCAGTAATGCCCGCCCGATCGATCTGGTCAAGACGTATAACCGTACAGAAGCCGAGCAGCCGCCGACGGCGTTTCATTATTGCTATGGCAAGAACAAGCGCAATGCTGACGGGACTGTCTATACAGGCGACGGTAAACAGGGGTATTGGTATCTGCCCGGTATCACAGAGCTTGAAAAGGCCATGGAGAAGTACTATACTACATTCCCGGAGTTTCAGGAAAAATGGTATTGGTCCGCATCATCGGCAAAAGATGGTATAATAATAGAGAGAGAACTAACCTCCAGTGCCCGAGCAACGCAGACCGGAGCTAACGGGACGCATGAAGGTAGCGGCAGCGGTGACGAACAGCCGGGCCGACAGCCGCGTACCAACTTCAATCGTATCAGGGCCGCATATATCTTCAATCCCTGATCCGGAAAATCAAGGGGCATAAGGTCGATGAAGAGATGTTAATTGTCTGATGAAGTGAAATATTTTGGCGATATTTTTGAAAATCAAAAGTTTTTCAATAACTTTGCACAGTTTTTTCAACCGATATTGTCGTGGGAAAGTTATCAGCATTCAGCATCCCGCTCAAGACGATGCCTGAGGGCACACAGGAATTTGCGTATCATCTCGATAAGCAATTCTTTGTCACAATGGAAAGTGCCGATATCCGTGACGCTGATCTCGATGTGAAGCTCACGGTTGTGTACAAGCATGACCTTTACAGTCTTGCGTTCCATATCACGGGCACGGTCACTCTTCTGTGTGACCGCTGTCTTGATGATCTGATCCTGCCGATCGACACGACCTACGATATCGCAGTGAAGTATGGCGAGGACTATGACGAGACTGACGAGCTTCTTATCATACCCGAGAGTGACAATACTCTCAATGTCTCCTATATGATCTACGATACGGTTTCGCTCGCTATCCCCCTGAAGCATGTCCACCCGATGGGCAAGTGCAACAGGGCCATGAGCGCGCTGTTGCGCAAGCATCGCGCTGTCAAGGACGATGAGGATGCGGCACTGGCCGAGATCCTCATCGACGAGATGGAGACTATGGACGCTGAGAGGGGCGACGATCAGCCGTCGGATACCGGTGCCGTAGATACCCGCTGGGACGGGCTGAAGAAACTGTCGGGCGAAGATACCGATGCAGAATAACGGACATATAAAATAAGTAATAGTAACAAAAAATTATAAATAAGTCATGGCACATCCTAAACGCAAGCAATCCAAGACCCGTACCGCAAAGCGTCGTACACACGACAAGGCAGTAGTCCCCACCCTGGCACTCTGCCCCAACTGCGGCTCATGGCATCTCTATCACACAGTGTGCGGTGAATGCGGCTACTACCGCGGACGCATCGCCATTGAAAAGACCGCAGCCGTCTAAGACATGCTTTACCCGCTCAACACAGCGGACTAAAAGAAAGAGCCTGGTGCCTCAATCGGTAATCAGGCTTAGTTTTATTAAACCAATCTCTCCGACATATATAATTTCTAATGGTACACGCACGTATATCCGGCATATCCTCCTATGCGCCTGACGACATACTCGACAACGAGATGCTGTCCAAGATGGTTGACACAAATGACGAGTGGATCACTACCCGCGTCGGGATCAAGGAACGCCGAATACTCAAGGACCCGTCGAAGGGTTCATCGTATATGGGCATAAAATGTGTCGAGAGGCTTCTTGAATCGACCGGCACAAAGCCTGAGGAGGTGGATCTGCTCATATGCGCCACATCCAATCCCGATTACCGTTTCCCCTCCACGGGGTCGATCATCGCTCACCGCTGCGGGCTGACCAATGCGTATTCCTATGACATACAGGCCGCCTGTGCGGGGTTCCTTGTGGCTCTTCAGGACGGTTCAGCCTACATACGCTCGGGCCTCCGCAAGAAGGTAATTGTGGTCTCGGCCGAGAAGATGTCGTCGATGACCAATTACAATGACCGTGCCACCTGTCCGCTTTTCGGCGACGGGGCCGGGGCTATGCTTCTTGAGCCTACCGAGGAGAATCTGGGCATAATGGACGGTGTGTTCCATATCGATGGCGAGGGGCTGGAGCATCTGTGGATGCCTGCCGGAGGGTCGGCTCTTCCGGCGTCGCACGAGACTGTGGACGCTCAGCAGCACTTTGTGATCCAGGACGGGCGCAATGTGTACAAGAATGCCGTCACCGACATGCTTGAGTCCTCGCAGGAGGTGATGGAGCGCAACGGGCTTACATGCGACAGCATCGACTGGTTCTGCTCCCATCAGGCCAATCTCCGCATCATCGAGGCTGTGGGCGCGCGCCTCGGCATAGACGAGTCGAAGGTGCTGGTAAATATCGAGAAGTACGGCAACACGTCGGCCGCTTCCATACCTCTGTGCCTTGACGAGTACAAGGACAAGCTCAAGAAAGGTGACAAGCTGATACTCACCGCTTTCGGTGCGGGCTTCACCTGGGGCGCGATGTACATAATCTGGGGCTGAAAAGCTGTGCCGGAAATGGATCGCAGTCCTGTGGACAGAAAATATTTTTACGGAAATAGCATCTTTTAGGGTGCTATTTTTGTTTTACATACAGTCATTAATCTATACAATATATTATATATGGAACATAAAGCCGGATTTGTCAATATCGTGGGCAATCCCAATGTGGGGAAGTCGACACTGATGAACCTGTTGGTGGGTGAGCGTGTGAGCATAATCACGTCGAAGGCTCAGACGACGCGCCACCGCATCATGGGGATCGTCAACACACCCGAGTATCAGATAGTGTTCTCCGACACTCCGGGGGTGCTGGAGCCGAAGTATAAGCTTCAGGAGAGCATGCTCAATTTCAGCGAGGGTGCGCTTGTGGACGCCGACATACTCATATATGTCACCGATGTGGTGGAGGATCCGTCGAAGAATGCCGATTTCCTTGCCAAGGTGGCCAAGGAGAGCATCCCGGTGCTTGTGGTGATCAACAAGATCGATCTTGTGAAGGAGCAGTCGCAGCTTGAGGAGCTCACGGAGCGTTGGCACACCATGCTTCCCAATGCCGAGATCTTCCCGGTGTCGGCAAAGGAGAATTTCAATGTGTCGAATCTCATGAACAGGATAGTCGAGCTTCTGCCTGTGTCGGCCCCGTATTTCGGCAAGGATGCGCTTACCGACAAGCCGGCGCGGTTCTTTGTCACGGAGATAATACGCGAGAAGATCCTGCTGCTCTACGACAAGGAGATCCCCTATTCGGTGGAGGTGATTGTGGAGAAGTTTGAGGAGAAGGATAATGCGATCCATATCATGGCTGTGATATATGTGGAGCGCGATTCTCAGAAGGGTATCATCATAGGACACAAGGGTGCCATGATCAAGAAGGTCGGCACCGAGGCGCGCAAGGATATCGAGAAGTTCTTCGGCAAGAGTGTGTATCTTGAGCTGTTTGTGAAGGTGGAGCCCAACTGGAGGAACCGTGAGAACAAGCTTAAGTCGTTCGGCTACATAGAGTAGGGATTCCCGACCGTAGACCATACATCAGGCCCCGGGGAGCATAGGAGTGTTTCAAGTCATTCCTATGGTCCACGGGGCCTGATTTATGTTATTGATCCGCCCCCTTAGTGCAGGAGATGCAGGATATTTGTATGTGGCGGAGATTCAGGATGTGATTCAGGATGTGTTGCGTGGAATGTGTGTGAGGATATGTGTGGAGTATGTTGCGTGGAATGTGTGTGAGGGATATGCTACGGTGTATGGGTGGGATGTAAAAAGACCCGGCCGGGGTTGGATTTCCGGTCGGGTCTTTTGGTGTTATGGCTTATGCCGCCGTCAGGTGTTTGCCGGGGCGGCGTGATCAGGCTGCTGTGTTTGCTCTGCCGGTGTTGTTGCGGCGGGCGTCAGTGAGATATGCCACAGGAGCAGCCACAAACATTGTGGCGAGTGTGCCTATGATGACACCGAATATCATCGCGAACACGAATGAACGTATGGAGTCGCCTCCGAGGATGAAGATGCAGAGGAGCACGAGGAGTGTCGAGCATGAGGTCATCACTGTACGTCCGAGGGTCGAGTTGATGGATGAGTTGATGGTGTCGAAGAATGACTGCTTGGGATAGAGACCTACGTTCTCACGCACGCGGTCGAAGACTACCACGGTGTCGTTGATCTGATAACCTATCACGGTAAGGATGGCAGCGATGAACGACTGGTCGATCTCCATAGCAAACGGGAATACGCCCCAGAAGAGGGAGTAGAATCCGATGATGGTGAATGCTGTGAATGCCACGGCTGCGAGCGCGCCTACGGAGAATGCCACGTTGCGGAAGCGGAGCAGGATGTAGAAGAACATTGCTATGAGCGCGAGGATCACGGCGATGTATGCGTCGGTGCGCATGTCGTTGGCCACGGTAGGACCTACCTTCTGTGACGACATTATGCCTATGTTCTCGTTGGTTGTGGAGAAGTCCTCCATGCTCATGCCGTTGAGCTCGTCCTGAAGACCGTCGTAGAGGATCTTTGTGATCTCCTGGTCAACGCCTTCCTCGTCGGAGTCGATCTTGTAGTTGGTGGATATACGCACCTTGGTGTCGTCGTCGATGGTTATGACGCTGAGCTGTGCGCCGCTGAAGAGCGGGGTGAGCTTGGCGTCAAGCTCGTGAGTCTTGACGGGGTGGTCGAACTGTACCACGTAGTTGCGTCCGCCGGAGAAGTCGATGCCCTGGTTGAGCCCGCGTACGAAGAGGCTGATCACGATCACTGCCACGAATATGCCGGCGATGGTGAAGCTCTTCTTGCGTGCGGCAAGGAAGTTGAAGTGAGTGTCGGTGAACATCTTGCTGCTGAGCGGAGTGGAGAACGTGAGGTTCTCGAAGGCTTTGCTCTTGGCGCAGAAGAGGTAGACGAGACGTGTGAGGTAGACTGCAGTGAAGAAGGAGCAGACGATACCGATGATGAGTGTGGTGGCGAATCCCTTGATGGGGCCTGTTCCGAAGAGGAGGAGGATCACACCGGTGATGATTGATGTGAGGTTGGAGTCGAAGATCGCGGAGAATGCGTTGGAGTATCCGTCGGCGATGGCTGTGCGTACATTCTTGCCTGCGCGGAGCTCTTCCTTGGCGCGCTCGTAGATGAGCACGTTGGCGTCAACCGCCATGCCGAGGGCGAGCACTATACCTGCGATGCCGGAGAGGGTGAGCACGGCCTGGAAGGAGGCGAGGATGCCGAAGGTGAAGAAGATGTTGAATACGAGCGCGAGGTTGGCGATGAGGCCGGGGATGAGCCCGTAGAACATGCACATGAACACCATGAGGAGCACGAGCGCGATCACGAACGACCACAGACCGTCGTGGATGGCCTGTTCGCCGAGCGAGGGACCGATCACGGTGTCGGATATTATGTCGACCTTGGCTGCCATCTTGCCTGACTTGAGCACGTTGGCAAGGTCCTTGGCTTCGTCGGTGGTGAAGTTGCCGGTGATCTGTGAGCGTCCGCCTTCGATTACCGAATTCACGTTGGGGGCGGAGTAAACCTGATTGTCGAGCACGATTGCCACCTGCTTGTTGAGGTTGGCGGCTGTGATGCGTGCCCACTGGCGTGCTGCCTCAGGCTTCATGTTCATCGACACGTAGTTGCCGCCCTGCATTGCGTCGTAGTCGTTGGAGGCGGTGGTTATCACGTCGCCGGCGAGGGCGGGCTTGCCGTTAGTGGTCTTCAGAGCCACGAGCTGATAGATGGCGAGGTTGCGCTTGCCGCGCACGGAGTCGTTGATCTGAGCTATCTCGGGCTTGAATTCCCACGCGAGCTTGAGGTTGTTGGGGAGGATGCGCTTGGCTGTGGCTGATGCGAGGATGGCGTTGATGGTGTCACGCGCGGTCTCGGATGCCGATCCTACTCCGATTCTGTTGTACTGGCTTCCTACCTGGAGGAAGTAGTCGAAGAGGCCTTTGCCGTTGCCGGTGGAGTCGGCGCGCAGTGTGCGGTCGAGCTCGGAGAGAACTCCCTGGATTTCGGCAAACGGTGTTGTCTCGTAGAACTCAAGGTTTGCGCTTGACTTCAGGAGCTCGCGCACACGGTCGTGCTCTTTTACGCCCGGGAGCTCGAGGAGGATCTGTCCGTCCTTTTCAAGTTCCTGGATGTTGGGGGCAACGACACCGAACTGGTCGATACGGGTGCGGAGCACGTTGGTGGAGCTTGACACGCGGTCCTTGACTTCCTGCTTTAGAGCGTTCTTGATGGCGTCGAAGTTGTCGCCTCGTTTCACCTGGTCCTTGAATACTACAGAGAGGTCGCCCTGAGGGTCGAGCTTACGGTACTCGGAGCAGAAGATGTCGATGTAGTCGGCACTCTTGTTTACGCGTGCCACGGAGTCGGCGTTGGCTATTGCGTTGTTGAAATATGGATTTCCTTCGGCATTTGCCATCGAGCGCAGGATGTCGGGAACGGAAACCTGGAGAGTTACGTTCATTCCACCCTTGAGGTCGAGACCGAGCCCTACGGCGAGTTTCTGTACTTCATTGAAAGTGTAGCCGAGATAAACCTTTTCGTTAGCGATGTTCTTGATGTACTCGCTGTAGGCTTTACGTTTAGTTTCCGGAGAGTTGTTGTCCTTGGCTGCCTCGGTGGCTGCGTACTCCTGGGCCTTGTCCTCCCAATGGTTGGTCACCACAGTGAAGGAGAGGTAGAAGAGGCAGATGATCACCATGAAGATGGCAATGACACCGGCAACAATACTTCCCAAAGATCCTTTGCTTTGCATTGTGTTAAAGTGATGTATTAAAGTGAATTAAGGGTTTGATTATACGTATGTGGCATGGCAGGGCGCACTTCACCCTGCCTGATTTGAGGCGCAAATATACTAAAAATCCTGCAGACGGGCAATATATTTGCCTATAATGTCGAATTCTATGTTGACTTTTGTCCCCGGACGGATGTTTTTGAAGTTGGTGTGTTCCATGGTGTAGGGTATTATCGCCACACGGAATGAGTCGGGTGTGGAGTCGCACACGGTGAGGCTTACGCCGTTGACGGTGACTGAGCCTTTCTCTACGGTCATGTATCCCCGGCGTGCCATTTCGGGGGTCACGCTGTAGGTGAACTTGAAGTATTTGCTCCCTTCCACTTCCTCTACCTCTTCGCATACAGCGGTGGTGTCGACGTGTCCCTGCACGATGTGTCCGTCGAGACGTCCGTTCATGAGCATGGAGCGTTCGAGGTTCACTTCGTCGCCGGGGTTGAGCATCCCGAGGTTGCTGCGGTCGAGAGTCTCGCGGATGGCTGTCACGGTGTATGTCCCGTTGCCCGGGAGGGCTACCACGGTGAGGCACACTCCGTTGTGGGCCACGCTCTGGTCGATGCGCAGCTCTGAGGCGAACGAGCATTCCACTGTGAGGTCTATGTTGCCGTCGCGCCGGGTTACGCCGACCACGCGTGCGGCTTCTTCAACTATTCCAGAAAACATTTGTTATGGGTTATGAGCGGTTTCGGTTAATGAAAATTGTTGTGTAATCGCATCGCAAAATTAATAAAAAATGCCGTATATTTGCAATTATGAAGAAAAGTATGATCTATACCCGCACCGGCGACAGCGGGACCACTTCGCTTGTGGGTGGTGAACGTGTCGCCAAGAATTCGCCGCGTGTGTCGGCTTACGGCACTGTGGATGAGCTGAATGCATATATCGGGCTGCTGCAGTCGCATGTGAGGGACGTGGCGGGGGCGGAGGAGGATTCCGCTCTGCTGCTCAGGGTCAACGGGACGATGTTCTGCCTCGGAGCCTATCTTGCCACACCGTCGCCGGCGGCTTTGCCTGACGGCGCGGAGCCTGAGGGGGCGAAGTCGCCGAATGTCGGCGAGGATGATATCGCGGAGCTTGAGCGGGCTATAGACCGGCTGGATGCGTCAGTGCCCCCGCAGAGGAGCTTTATCCTTCCCGGAGGCACAGTGGCGGCGAGCCATGCCCATGTTGCGCGGACTGTGTGCCGCAGGGCTGAGCGCGGAGTGTTCGATCTGGCGGATACGGGTGTGTATGTCCACCCTGCCGTGACGAGGTATCTCAACCGGCTTAGCGATTACCTGTTTATTCTCGCCCGCAGCCTCAATCATCTTGCGGGGGTGCCTGACATTCCCTGGAAGGGGCTTTAACGGACGGCCGGACCGGGCCGCTGATGCTGCATGCGGTTCTAAAGTTTCTTTATTGAAGGAATTACCCTTGCCACGGACTGCTGTGGCAAGGGTAATATCTTTATAATTCGGATATTATTACACGATTTTGTGGGGCATGCGGCTGTCCCTGCCGGTTCTGTAGCCGGCTGCTGCGGACGTTGCGACGTCAGGCTGACTTGATGGAGAGGATGAATGACGAGCCTTTGGTGACTTCGGGGTCGATGGTGAGGGTGCCTCCCATCTTTTCGGCGCGTAGGGCGCATATGGGGAGTCCGAGGCGGTCACCGTCGTTTATGTCGTGGGCCGAGCTGAAGGCTTTGAACAGGCCTTCGCGCTCTGACGCGGGTATGCCGGGCCCTGAGTCGGTCACTACGAACTGGTGGCTGTTGGCACCGCGCTTGCGGTAGGCGAGCGTGATGCGTCCGCCTTCGGGGGTGTAGCGTGCCGCGTTGTCGAGCAGGTGGGTGAGGATTTTTGTCACGTCGGCGCGGTCCATCTTTACGAATCCCCGTGTGCCGTCGAGGTGCAGTGTCACCCCTTTGCGCAGCTTTGGGCGAGTCTCGGCGGCGAGCTCGGCGGCGAGTGTCTCTATGTTGACGTTTTCGAGCCCCGAGGGGTCGACTGCGGGTGAGGAGTCGACTGCCGAGAGCTCTTCGACTTTCCTGACATATCCCTTGAGGGTCTGCACGGCCGGATCCTCGGGGTTGAGGCGGTCAAGCGCGGGCTCCATTGTCGACGACATGTTCTGCAGCATCGCGCTCTTGGCCGCACTGCGCATGTCGGCTTCCTCTTTCATGCGGCGGATGTGGCGGTTCTTGGCCCGTATCCTCTGGTAGAATACAGCACCGAGCCCGAGTGCTGCGACGGCTATTACGAAGAGGGTTATGAACACTATCATGAGGCTTGTGCGCGAATTGATGGTGCTCTGTTTTTTCGCCACCTCGGCTTCGCTTTGAGCCATCTCCTGTTTTACTTTTCCTATCTCGGTGTCGGTGTTTATGGCTTCTATGGAGTCGCTCCAACGGATGTAGCTTTCGTAGGTGTGGCCTACGAGGCGGGCATCGTTGGATGAGACGGCGCGGCTTATGAGTTTCTGATAGGCGGTGTCGGCCGCCTTGTAGTCCTTGTCGCTCTCGTATTGCTTTATGAGGCGCGCTATGCAGCGGTCGCCGAGCTGTGTGCGGTCCATTGCGTAGTAGAACTGCGCTTCGGTGAAGAGCATGTCGTTGGTTATCGCGGCATTGTCGCATTCCTTGGCGTAGGCGGCCATTTTTTTGAGCCAGGCCTCGGCCTGGGAGTCGTTGCCCATGCGGCGGTAGAGGGAGTAGCGTGTGCGTGCGTTGTAGTAGTAGGGCTGAGGCAGTGAATCGGGTCTGACTCCGCGTTCAGCCATGATTTTGTCGAGCCCTGATACGAGTTTGAAGGCTCCGTCATAGTTCTTGGCCTCGGCGCATATCCTGGCGGCCTTTGCCAGGGACTTTGCGGCGGGGAGGTATTGGCGTGAGGCCACTTGCTGATTGTAAGCCTTTATGAACATGTTGAAGTCGGCTTGCGAGTCAGCCATTGCCATCATAGTGGCGAGGGTCATGGTGATGACCGCGCATATCAGTCGTCTCATAATAGTATAGGTGTTAAAACGTGTCTTTTACGGATTAACACCTATGTGCCCCAAAAAGTTAGCATTGAAGAATGTTAAAAAACCGGGCCCCGGATTCCGGGATTAGTTGCTGAAAGTTAAAGTTTGAACCCATCGAGCGGGCGGAGGGTTTTTTAAGTACATGACAAAAATTTGAACACATCGAATTTCGGCTTGTAAAGCGGTCTTAGAAGAACGTTTGCGATTTCTTCCAGACCATACTTGATTAGTGATT